>NZ_JAUBRI010000005.1:0-174959 GCF_036701795.1 Microcoleus sp. N9_A1 | reverse complement strand
TGAGTGTCTTGTCGTGGGGAGTGTTGTAACGGTCACTATTTGCCTGCGGCGGCTGATTTGTGACATTAATACCTATCACAGCAGGCGCTGATGTGAAAGTTCCGTCGCTGACACTGTAGCTGAATTCCTCCAAGCCAACAAAACCGGGATTCGGAGTATAGCTAAAGGAACCGTCAGGGTTAAAATTCAGCTTGCCGTTTTTGGGGACTGACTCAAATTTTGCAGTTAATGGGTCACCGTCGGGGTCGATGTCATTGGCCAGGACTCCGGGAATTACGACATTGAGTGTCTTGTCGTGGGGAGTGTTGTAACTGTCACGATTTGCCTGCGGCGGCTGGTTGATTAAGAACTTGGTGACGTTGAGGTTCACCGAAACGGAGGGAGAGGGCAATACCCCATCGCTGACGCTGTAGGTGAAGTTGTCAAAACCAGCAAAACCGGGATTCGGAGTATAGCTGAAGGAACCATCGCTGTTGAAAACTACCTTGCCATTGTTTGGCGTGGATACCAGTTTGGCAGTCAAGGCGTCGCCGTCGAGGTCGTCGTCATTGGCTAGGACTCCGCGGGCTGGCAGGTTGAATACCTTGTCTTGGGGAATGCTGTAATTGTCTGGTTGTCCCGCAGGTGGAAAGTTAATGACATTCAGGTTCACCGGAACGGGGGGAGACGGCGATGCCCCATCGCTGACGCTGTAGGTGAAGTTGTCAAAACCAGCAAAACCGGGATTCGGAGTATAGCTGAAGGAACCATCAGGGTTGAAATTGACCTTGCCATTGTTTGGCGTGGATACCAGTTTGGCAGTCAAGGCGTCGCCGTCGAGGTCGTCGTCATTGGCTAGGACTCCGCGGGCTGGCAGGTTGAATACCTTGTCGTGGGGAATGCTGTAATTGTCTGGTTGTCCCGCAGGTGGAAAGTTAATGACATTCAGGTTCACCGGAACGGGGGGAGACGGCGATGCCCCATCGCTGACGCTGTAGGTGAAGTTGTCAAAACCAGCAAAACCGGGATTCGGAGTATAGCTGAAGGAACCATCAGGGTTGAAATTGACCTTGCCATTGTTGGGGACTGATACCAGTTTGGCAGTCAGGGGGTCGCCGTCGAGGTCGTCGTCATTGGCTAGGACTCCGCGGGCTGGCAGGTTGAATACCTTGTCGTGGGGAATGCTGTAATTGTCTGGTTGTCCCGCAGGTGGAAAGTTAATGACATTCAGGTTCACTGGAACGGGGGGAGACGGCGATGCCCCGTTGCTGATGCTGTAGGTAAAGTTGTCTGGGCCTGCAAAACCGGGATTGGGAGTATAGCTGAAGGAACCGTCGCTGTTGAAATTGACCTTGCCATTGTTTGGCGTGGATACCAGTTTGGCAGTCAAGGCGTCGCCGTCGAGGTCGTCGTCATTGGCTAGGACTCCGGGGGCTGGCAGATTGAATACCTTGTCGTGGGGAATACTGTAACTGTCTGGTTGTGCCACTGGTTGCTGGTTGGTGACGTTAATGACGAAAGCTGGGTAGCCGAAGTATCGATACGACCATTGTCTCTGAGGTTTAAACTAATAGTAGCACGGCCGATCGCAGCCCCCGCCGACGTAAAAATCAGTTGTCCTAAAGAGTACGATCGCGAGTGGTACGCTGAATAAACCAGTATTGTCAAGTTTAGGTCGATCGCGCCTAGTTGCAAACTTGCGGGGCGGCCGTAGGAGAGAATGCACGAAGTTCTGCATCGTCTTAGCTTTGAGGTTAAACTTGTGCAATGTCAAACTTCATTAATGTTGTCAGCATCGATCGACAATAGTAGTACCGTATAGTCAGGAGACCTATAAAATCAACAATCGAGACTGATATTAATTTTCCGTCAAACTGCAATAGATTTAGCTTGTAGAGGCGCATTTAGCAATTAATTCATTTCAAAAACCGACTATTCCAGTACACAAATTGCCTTTTTAAGGTTCGATCGCCAAAAGTTCTTCAGCAACCAATCCCTTCTGAATTGCCAGAACAGCAGCTTGAGTGCGATCGCGCACTTCTAACTTTTGCAAAATTGCGTGAACGTGCACCCGCACAGTCCCCGGCGCAATGTACAATATTTGTGCAATTTCCTGATTGCTTTTCCCACCAGCAACTAAAGCCAAGATTTCCTGTTCCCGCTTCGTCAGCGGATTGTCTAAAACTTCCGATTTCCCCCCGACTTTTACAGGTTCAACATGAGTAAAAACTGCCCTAATTTCCGCAGTTGCACCCTTATCCCACCAAGAAGCGCCCGACGCTACGGATCGAATTGCCAAAACCAAAGTTTCCGCCGCAATTCCCTTGAGACAATATCCGTGAGCTCCCGCAGCCATCAATCTTTCAATTAACGATTTTTGGGAATGGGATGTTAAAATTAAAATGGGAATTTCTGGATGTCGCTGTTTAATTTGGCGGCACGCTTCAATACCACCAATTCCCGGCAAACCTACATCCAAAACCACCACATCCGGCAAGTATTCTTGAGTCAATTCAACCGCAGTTTCGCCATCTTCCGCCTCGGCAATTATTTGCAAGCAACTTTCCTGCTGCAATCGAGTTTGCAGTCCCAACCGAAACAGTTCGTCGTCTTCAACTAGCAGAATTCGTAAGGGAGAATTAGGTTTCATTGGCGGAGATTGCTGGTAGTCGGAATCCAAACAAAGCACCGTGGGGTAATTTGTTTTCTGCCCAAATTATACCGCCGTGCGCGTCAATAATTTGGCGAGATAAGTATAATCCCAATCCCGATCCTTTAGCTTGTCGATCGCTATTTCCTTGATAAAAACGCTCGAATAGGTGCGAGAGTTCCCCTGCGGTAATTCCCAACCCGCTATCGCTCACTTTCACTACCTGATAATTTGAATGAGATGCCATCACAATTTCTACTTTGCCGCCTCGGGGAGAATGGTTGAGCGCGTTTGTTAGCAAATTAACAAAAACGCGCTGGAGTTGGACTGCATCGCCGTTTACCCACAAAGAGCGACGGAAATCTGACTCTCCGTAACTCGTACTAATATAAACTCGACGCGCCGCCGATAAATCTGCGAGTGTGGCAATTACCTCTGTTGCTAAAGCTACTAAATTTACAGGAGCAAGTTGCAGTTTCAAACCTTCAGTATCGTTGCGGTAAATATCTAACAGGGTTTCTACTAATTGTAGCGACATTTTGTGCGATCGCGCCATTGTTTCGAGAACCTTTTGCTGACTGGGAGTAACATCGCCAAATTTTGCCGATTTAAAAGCTTTAATTGTTTCTATCGCCCCCAGCATCGGCGTTTTCAAGTCGTGAGTCAAAGTAGAGACAAAATCCTCTCGGATGCTGGCTAGCTGCTGCTGCGACTGCAACTGAGCTTTAGCAAGAGCGATCGCTTCTTGGTACTGCTGGTTGCGATCGCTCAAATATCCCGTCACTCCCAAAGCCATAACTGCGATCGCTCTATTTGCAAAAGTTGCTAGGGCGATCGTTTCTCCAGGAGGGATAAACACATTCAACAGAGTCAAAGCTGCCGCTATCAGCGTAATTTGTAATTTCCCCAACCGACTCAAGCGCGAATTGGCCAGTATAATCGGCCCCGTGTATAAGTATCCAAACAGATACTCAGAGGGAGTGCTAAATTCCAGCGCGATCACAATAGCAAACAAAATGGCGATCGACCATCTTCCGCGCAAATACTTCTCTTGAAGTAGTACATTTTTGGGGATTTTTAATAAGCTTTTAAACATTCCTAATCAATCCATTTTAAAATGACCAGTCCCGAAAGAATTGACCCTCAAAAAACCTGGCTTTTTACGAAAAAACTCAATTTTAGCCTCTAATTGCGCTAAAAACCCGATTTTTTGAGTCGGAGTGCGTAATATCAATTCCGGTTGCACTCATACATGATGTTAACAGCCAACAGTCAACAGTCAACAGTCAACAGTCAACAGCCAACAGCCAACAGCCAACAGTTAACAGCCAACAGTCAACAGTCAACAGTGAATTTACTATTCCGATGAAGAGAGGATTTGATATAAATCCTGAAATATTCAATACATTGTCCCCCCAAAAATAGCGTTTACACAGCATCTATACCTGCAAGTATAGATTTCAAACATCATCTAAACATTCGCCTATTAGTAAAAGTATATAGCAGACCAGCATAAATCCTAAACAGTAACTTATATCTTAAGACTAATTATCAAATACCCCAAACTTCTGTAGAGTAATCAATATAAAGTAAACCTAACCTTGCGGCCTACGGGAGTCGTTCATGAGCTTTGCAGAACCAAAACTCATTCAAGTACCGATCCAATTCAACAGCAGTTATTGCGGCCTAGCACTAAGTGCCATACAATTGCCCGACAACTGCTATTGCTTGGGATTAACAAGAGAAAACCGATTAATTATAGCCAGCGAAATTCCAACGATTTTCTGCGGAGATCGTATTTTAGCAGTAGCAATTAATCGGGCGATAGGCTGCGAACTAGAAGTAACCTTAAAGAAAACTCACCCCGTTTTGTGGACTTCTTTCCGAAGCCATTTTCCGAGAAGTGAAGCGCATTTATTCAACAACGAGGATTTTTTAACTAAGTTATGCTGCAAGGATTAACTCAAATCGGATTAACCCTAATCATTTTAATAGCGATCACGCCCGTCTTCGGCAACTACATGGCGCGGGTGTACATGGGAGAACCAACCATCCTCGATCCCGCCATTAAACCAGTAGAACAACTCATCTATAAAGCCGGCAACATCCGTGTTGTAGATTCCATGACAGGCTGGCAATATGCGCGATCGCTATTATACAGCAATGTAGCAATGGGCATATTTGTTTTTCTAATCTTCATGCTTCAGGGAGTGCTGCCTTTAAATCCCACCAGCCTCAGCGCACCAACCTGGGATACCGCCCTGCATACAACAATTTCATTCCTCACAAATACTGACCAACAGCATTACTCCGGCGAGACAACATATAGTTATCTATCCCAATTAACGCTGGGTTTTTTAATGTTTACCTCAGCCGCCACAGGTTTAGCAGTAGGAATCGCCTTTATTCGGGGACTGACTGGCCGCCCGTTAGGTAACTTTTACATCGATTTAATTCAATCAATTACCAGAATTCTCCTGCCATTATCTTTAATAATCGCCTTGCTCTTGCTAATTTCAGGAGTACCCGAAACCCTAGCAGGGCCACAAGTTGCCACCACCTTAGAAGGCAGCACCCAAGTTATTGCCCGCGGCCCAGTAGCTCACTTTGAAAGCATCAAACAACTAGGAGAAAACGGCGGCGGATTTTTCGGGGTTAACTCTGCTCACCCCTTTGAAAATCCCAACCCTTTTACTAACCTGCTGGCAACCCTAGCAATGGTTTCAATTCCTGCAGCATTCATTCATACCTACGGCAGATTTGCCAACAACAAAAAACAGGGATGGCTGATTTTTTGGATGGTATTTATAATTTATGTTGCCTTAATTGGCATTGCAGCAGTTGGCGAATACCAAGGAAATCCTCAAGTCAATAATTTACTGGGTTCCGTACAACCAAATTTAGAAGGAAAAGAAGTTAGGTTTGGCTGGGCAGAAACTGCACTTTGGGCAGTGACTACAACTGGTACAATGTGCGGGGCTGTGAACGGAATGCACGATTCTTTAATGCCTCCCGCAGGTTTTGCTACTCTGTCTAACTTGTTTCTGCAAATCGTTTGGGGCGGACAAGGAACCGGAACAGCTTACTTATTTATTTACCTGATTTTGAGCGTGTTTCTCACCGGACTGATGGTGGGTAGAACACCAGAATTTTTGGGACGCAAAATTGAAAAACAGGAAATAGTTTTAGCCAGTGTAGTTTTGTTAGTTCACCCGATCGCAGTTTTAATCCCTGGCGCGATTACCCTCGCCTTTACCGACAGCTTGAGCGGCATCAGCAACCCCGGATTCCACGGCATTTCGCAAGTGATGTACGAATACGCTTCAGCCGCAGCTAACAACGGTTCAGGCTTTGAAGGATTAGGAGATTCTCAACCCGCAGCAACAGGACTTTGGTGGAATTTAAGCACCTGTTTTAGTTTACTTTTAGGGCGCTACGTTCCAATTGTTGCAATGCTGTTGCTAGCTGACAGCATGACAAACAAACAACTGGTTCCCGAAACAACCGGAACACTAAGAACCGATTCCATTTTATTCACCAGCGTAACCGCAGGAGTAATCATAATTCTGGGCGCGCTGACATTTTTCCCTGTCCTAGCTTTGGGGCCAATTGCAGAAGGATTTGAAATTAGCAGCGCTAAGTTGGAACCAGCACCGATAACTGCGCCACCTTTAGCAACGCCTTCGCCTTTCACAACGCCTTTAGCAACGCCTTCGCCTTGAGTAACACCAACACCAGAAGCGACAACACCCGAAGCAACACCAACTCCTCCACCTCAATAGCAAAAAATTGTCAATCTCACCCTCCTCTTTCTCCGTGTTCTCTGTGTCCTCTGCGGTTCATTAAAAATCCAAATTATGGCTTCTTCCAATACCCCTAATTCTCAAAAGAATTCCCGTTCCAGAGGCCCTCGCGAGTCTCGCAAACATACGCCCAAAGCAAATACAAAAGGGCTTTATCAAAGAGCTTTCAAAGAAGCTTTTGTCAAGCTAAACCCGCGGGTGATGCTGAAAAATCCAGTAATGTTTGTGGTGTGGGTAGGCACAATTGTGACTGCACTTTTGACGATCGACCCCACGCTGTTCGGCCCGGTTCCCGGCGAAAATCAGAGAGTTTTCAACGGTTTAGTCACATTTATTTTGTTCTTCACTTTGGTATTTGCTAATTTTGCCGAAGCGGTAGCAGAAGGGCGCGGCAAAGCGCAAGCAGACGCGCTGCGATCGACCAAAGCCGACACCACAGCCCGCAAACTCTTACCAGACGGTTCAATTCAAGAAGTAAGTTCGACAGCCCTGAGACGCGGCGATCAAATTAAAGTGATCGCAGGCGATGTCATTCCCGCTGACGGCGAAGTGATCGCAGGTGTCGCGTCGGTGGACGAATCTGCGATCACCGGCGAATCCGCCCCGGTGCTCAAGGAACCGGGTTCGGACATCGCCAGTTCCGTTACCGGCGGGACGCGCATCCTTTCCGACGAACTGACGCTGCGGGTGATGGCAGACCCCGGTAAGGGCTTTTTGGACAGGATGATCGCGCTGGTAGAGGGCGCAGAACGATCGAAAACACCGAACGAGATCGCGCTGACGGTGCTGCTAGCCGTGCTGACTCTGGTGTTTTTGATTGTGGTGTCAACGATTCCGCCGATCGGCAATTATGTGAAAACTCCTGTGGGCGTGGTGACGCTGATTTCGCTGCTGGTGGCGCTGATTCCAACAACCATTGGCGGTTTGTTGAGCGCGATCGGCATTGCGGGGATGGATCGCGTCGCTCAGTTTAACGTCATAGCGACCTCTGGACGCGCCGTTGAGGCTTGCGGTGACGTGAATACGCTGATTTTGGACAAAACGGGGACGATCACGCTGGGCAACCGTTTAGCCGAGGAATTCATTCCGGTCAACGGTCACTCGCTGGATCAGGTTGCGAGTGTGGCGCTGGCTGCTAGCGTGTTTGACGAGACTCCAGAGGGAAAGTCGATCGTCCGTTTGGCGGAAAAATTGGGCGCTACAGCAAAATTCGATCGCACCAGCGCCACCGGCCTAGATTTTTCCGCCAAAACCCGGATGTCTGGCACGGATTTGCCCGACGGGACGGAGGTTCGCAAGGGTGCGGTGGATGCGGTGAAGGGTTTTGTGCGATCGCGCGGCGGCAATATCGGCGCGGATCTCGATGAAGCTTACGAGCGAGTTTCGCGCTTGGGAGGCACGCCGTTAGCTGTTTGTCAAGGCAGCGACACCTACGGAATTATCTATTTGAAAGATGTGATTAAACCGGGAATTCGCGATCGGTTTGACCAACTCCGAAAAATGGGAATTCGCACCATCATGCTCACCGGAGATAACCGAATTACCGCCTCAGTAATTGCCGACGAAGCCGGCGTTGACGACTTCATTGCCGAAGCAACTCCAGAGGACAAAATCGAAGTAATTCGCAAGCAACAAGCAGAAGGCAAATTAGTAGCAATGACGGGAGACGGAACCAACGACGCACCCGCCCTAGCCCAAGCAAACGTTGGACTCGCGATGAATTCTGGAACCCAAGCCGCCAAAGAAGCCGCAAACATGGTGGACTTAGATTCTGACCCCACAAAACTCATTGACTTAGTGACAATTGGCAAACAATTGCTAATTACTCGCGGCGCGCTGACTACATTTTCCCTGGCCAACGACATCGCCAAATATTTTGCCATTATTCCGGCAATGTTTGCCCCAGTTGGCGCTTTAAATATCATGGGTTTAGCGAGCGGTCAATCAGCAATTTTATCCGCATTAGTTTACAATGCTTTAATTATTCCCGCATTAATTCCCCTAGCATTAACCGGGGTAAAGTTTCGACCGCTGACAGCAAATCAACTATTGCAGCGGAACATTTTAATCTACGGATTGGGCGGAGCAGTTGCGCCGTTTATCGCCATCAAAATAATCGATGTGTTGATTACCGCAGTCGGGCTAGCATAGAGGTTCGGTAGCGAGCAGAGTACGAGATTTAATGGATAGAATAGATTTAGAGGTTCTGCCTCGACGCTCATCTGAAAACCACTCATTGCAAAATGACCTATGAATCCTCAACTTTTGGATAAACCAGTCAGTGAAAGCAACCAGTGCCTCACGCTTTATGATGTTAGCTGGGAGAAATTGGAAGCAATAGAAGCAGCTTTAGAAGATTTTCCAAATGTGCGGCTAGCCTACCTCTATGGAACCTTAGATATTATGTCTCCTCTTTCAGAAGAACATGAAGATTGTAAAAGCACTATCAGTCTCTTACTGCTGGCTTATTTTCAACACGCAAACATCCGATTTTACAAGCGTGGTAGCAAGACTCTCGGCAGTATCCAACTAGGAGGAAGGAAAGAGCCTGATGAATCATTCAATCTGGAAACTAAGAAAGAGATTCCCGACATTGTAATAGAAGTAGTTGTCACCAGCGGCGGAGTAAATACTCTGGAAATCTACAGGCGAGTCAAGGTTCCCGAAGTGTGGTTTTGGAGAAAAGGCAAGCTAGCCCTGTACCGTTTGCAAGACGAAGAATACAAACAAGTCGATCGCAGTGAATTGCTACCTGATTTGGATTTAACATTGTTCGTTCGTTGTGCAAATATCCCCGATCAATACGATGCTGTAGTTGAGTTTCGCAATGCACTGCGCGATCGACCAGAGCAAGCTTAACAGACTCGTTCCCAGGCTCTGCCTCGTCGATGCTCATTTCAAATTGTCAAGCAATTTAATGTAAAAAAAAGGAAAAATCATGAAACGAAACGCTTTGCTGAATGATGTTTTGCCTAGAGATTTTCAAGACACCGTTGAGTTAGGAGAAATGCTGTGTAAACGCCACCCAATCCCGGTGCAGCTATTTCTAGTAATGTGCTTTAACTTGATAATAGCTCCCGCTGTGTATGCCGCTACGGATGAAGGTTTAACTAAAAAAGCTGCATGGGGTTTAAGCCTTTTGGGTTTAGTAATCATCGGACTCGCAGTTTATTTGTTTACTGTAATTTTCCAACCGGAAAGATTTTAAGCAAACATCCATTACACCCCTTACAAAATCCGTTACATCCGTTACATCCGTTACATCCGTTACATAATCCGTTGCCGAACTTCCTTCTTCCTTCATTGAGGTAATTTATGAGAGAATTAATCAGAGCGATTCGCGTAACCTTAGTCTTGTGGGGAATCACGGCTATTATTTATCCCTTGATAATGCTAGCAATCGGTCAACTCGCTTTCAACTCGCAGGCAAACGGGAGCTTAATTACTAAGCAGGGAGTTGTAGTCGGTTCATCCTTAATCGGTCAATCATTCAGTTCGGATAAATATTTTTGGAGCCGCCCCACCACCACCAATTACAGCAGCTTTGCACCTACTGATTTCGATCCTACCAAGGCAGATAATTTAGCTCAAAGAACGGGGGTTTCGGGAGCTAGCAACCTTGCTCCCAGTAACTCGGATTTGCTGAATCGAGGCAATGAAAAAGATGGTTTTCAAGGCGTGCAAGTAGAATTAGCCCGCCTCAACCAAGCTGGCATCAAACCGACTGCTGATTTAGTCTACACCTCCGGTTCTAGCCTCGATCCGCACATTAGTGTAGAATCAGCTAGGGCGCAAATTGAGCGGATAGCACAAGTGCGATCGCTCAATCTCAATCAAGTAGAAATTTTGGTGTCTAAAAATACAGACGGCAGATTTCTCGGAATTTTCGGCGAACCGGGAGTTAACGTCCTCAAACTAAATTTAGCTCTCGACAGTTTACAATAATTTAGAGTCAGTAGTCAGTAGTCAGTAGTCATTGGTCATCAGTCATCAGTCATTAGTCATTAGGGAATTGTTAGCTGTTGACTGTTAACTGTTGACTGTTGACTGTTAACTACTGGCAACTGCCAACTGGCAACTGCCAACTGCCAACTGGCAACTGCCAACTGCCAACTGGCAACTGCCAACTGCCAACTGGCAACTGCCAACTGCCAACTGTCAACTGCCAACTGTCAACTGCCAACTGGCAACTGCCAACTGCCAACTTATCTATTAAGCTATGATTCACTCTAGCGAACTCACAAACAATTCAGATGAGGTTTACGCCCAACCTAACCGCACTTACGATCGGACCCGCCGCCGGGGAAAGCACAAAATATTTATCGGGATGGCCCCCGGTGTCGGCAAAACTTTCCGAATGGTGGAAGAAGGCCACAGACTCAAATCTGAAGGCATAGATGTCGCCGTCGGACTGTTAGAAACCCACGGGCGGAAAGAGACAGCAGCTAAAGCTGAAGGACTGGAAATAGTGCCGCGCAAACAAATGCTGCGCGGCGAAAAAATGCTCGCAGAAATGGATACTGAGGCGGTGATAGCACGCCGCCCTCAACTAGCATTGGTAGACGAACTGGCTCATACAAATATTCCCGGTTCTCTGCGAGAAAAACGATATCAAGATGTCGAAGAAATTCTCAATGCTGGAATTGATGTTTTTTCCACACTCAACATTCAGCACATAGAAAGTCTCAACGATTTAGTAGCTCGAATTACCGGAGTTGTCGTGCGAGAGCGAGTGCCCGATAGCGTCCTCGAAGCTGCTGACGAAATACTCGTTGTCGATGTCACGCCGGAAACTTTAGAAGAACGATTGCTAGAAGGCAAAATTTATGCTCCCGAAAAAATTGAACAATCATTAAAAAACTTTTTTCAGCGCCGTCATTTAATTGCTTTGCGAGAACTCGCCCTGCGAGAAGTCGCAGACAGTGTTGAAGACGATGCAGCAACTTTAAAAGGTCAAGTTTGCAACATTCACGAACGAGTTTTAGTATGCGTTTCGACTTATCCTAATTCCTTGCAATTGCTGCGGCGCGGCGCGAGGCTTGCTAACTACATGAGTGCCCCGTTTTATGCTGTGTTTGTCCACGATCCAGACCGATTTTTGACAAAAGTAGAAAGCTTGCACGTTGAAACTTGTGAGAAATTATGTAAAGAATTTAACGGGCATTTTTTGCGGGTAAACGGCACAAAAATAGCCAAAGCGATTTCGGACGTAGCGAAACAGTATCGGATTACTCAAATTGTGATCGGCGAAAGCCAGCAATCCCGCTGGACATTGCTGCTGCGCGGTTCTTTGACTCAACATTTAGTGCGATCGCTCAAACACGTAGATTTGCATATCATCGCTACTGACAAAAGTGGGGTTTCTAATTAGTCAGTTGACAGTTGACAGTTGTCAGTTGGTAGTTGTATCAGTAAGTCCACCTAATTAAACGTAAACGTAAAATACGGATCGCTCTCCAGCTTGCTGTGTATATCTTCTTCCTTCTACTTAACAACTGTAACTTTCGGAGGAGAGCAGACTCTAGCTGGCGGCGGATGCGCCCGAAGCTTTTACCTGTCAAGATCGCACGTGTTAAACCTGATTAAAAGTGCGATCGTCATGGTAGATCCTTACATTCTCAACTTGCTAGCAATTGGCATCCTCCTGCTGACAGTCACCTTGGGTTCGGGATGGATTTCGCGATTGCCACTGTCTTATGCCTTAATTTATTTAATTGTCGGTATCGGATTGGGGCCCTACGGTGTCAAGCTGATTGAATTGCGCCCGGAAGCTATATTTTTAGAAAGACTTACAGAATTTGTAGTGATTGTTTCTCTGTTCAGTTGCGGCTTAAAAATGAATCGCCCGCTGCAACTTTGGGCTTGGAATTCCACAGCACGGCTGATCGGTTTTTTAATGCCAATTTCGATTTTTGCTGTGGCTGCGATCGCTCATTGGTTTGTGAAATTAGATTGGGGGCCGGCTATTTTATTAGGAGCAATTCTCGCTCCCACTGACCCTGTTTTAGCCTCAGAAGTTCAATTAGCTAATATAGACGATAGCGATGAATTGCGTTTTGGTTTAACATCGGAAGGTGGTTTAAACGATGCTTTAGCTTTTCCCTTTGTTTACTTCGGCATTTATGCGATGAAAGATGACAATTTGTCGAACTGGTTTTCGCAATGGGCAGCAGTTGACTTAATTTGGGCGATCGCAGCAGGTATCGTTATGGGCATTTTAGTAGCTAAAGCCGTCACCTGGATCGATCGCAAACTCCAACGCTACAGACCGGCCGACGAATTAATGGAAGATTTCATCGCTCTGAGCACAATTCTGCTCACCTATTCCCTCACAGAAGTAATCAACGGCTACGGATTCCTCGGAGTTTTTGTAGCAGGAATTGTGGTGCAGCGGAGTTACCGAAACCCAGAAAAGCCGCTTTCCCAACTGCACTTTACCGAGCGCATTGAAAAGTTAACGGAAGTAGCAACTCTTTTACTATTAGGTTCGCTCCTGCGCCTAGAACCCATGCTCACATTTGGAGGCTACTCGCTCTTAGTAGGTGGATTGTTAATTTTTTTAATTCGGCCTGTGGGAGCTTGGATTAGTACGATCGGCAGTCCTTTGCATCCCGCCAGCCGATTGCTGTGCGGTTGGTTCGGCATTCGCGGCGTCGGTTCTATCTATTATCTTACCTATGCTTTAGGTCAAGGTTTGAAAGGCGAAACCGCTGAAAAAATAGCGTGGATAACCTTTACAACTATCGTAATTTCTGTGATAGCGCACGGCATTAGTGCCACCCCGTTAATGAACTGGTACGAGCGCCGAATTAAACCTCAAGTACCGGATTTAATTTAATTTATTCACGCACCCTATACAGATTGTATGTGATATTGGTAGGGACACGGCAGTGCCTTGTCCTTACCCGGATATACGAATTTCACGAAACGATCTAAACTGGTTTCACCCCAACTAACAAAGCGAGTTCCCGCCACTTCCAATAACAATCTACATCTGTAAAACCAATTTCTCTAAACCAGCGCAATTGCGTTTCCACATCGAGCAATTTATTAGACGGATCGTCCGGCGAATCGCTAATACCCAGCGCCTCTCGAAACTTCTCGTGTAAAGCCTTTGTTGGGGACGCTACGTGTTCCAAATTGCCAAAAATGCCTCCGGGTTCCAAAAGCTCGAAAATCTCGGTGTAGAGGGCAAATTTGCGATCGTCCTTTACGTGATGAATCGCAAAACTAGAAACGATCGCATCAAACTTGCCCAAATCCGGCAGCGGTTCGTCAAAATTGTGCTCGATTACCGTGACATTCTGGTCATCAGCAAAGCGAATTCTGGCTTTTTCCAGCATTGTCGGCGAAAAGTCGATCGCCACACACTCAACATTCGGGCGATCGCACTTAAGCAGGCCCAACAACCGTCCATCACCCGTACCCACATCCAGAATACGGCGCACAGTTTTCGGCACCTCCTCCAACAAAACCGCCTCACCTTCCGTGCGGTGAGGAATACCATCAGCCTTAGCCAGATACCACAAAGCGTGTTCCGCCGAACCCCAAAGATTGACTTGACTCATAAACTTTCAACCCTGATAAATTTCGCCATTTTTGCGAGTAAAAATCCAGCTATTACCGTCAGCTTTAGCAATTAGATCATCATCCGGATAATTTGCTGAATCTCCCGGAGTGCGATCACCAACTTCCAGATAAACAACAACAGCATTCGTGCGGTTAACCAAACGATGCCCATCAGCATCACCCGCCCGAAAACCCGCCGCCATACCCGGTTGCAGCACTTCCTCACCCGCATTAGAAATCAGAGTAATCTCCCCTTCCAGAACATACACTAACTCATCTTGACGAGAGTGCCAATGTCTCAGAGCAGAACAACTTCCCGGCGCAAGTCTCACCAAATTTACCCCAAAATTCTGCAATCCGGCAGCATCGCCCAAGCGTTTTTTCACCCTTCCCGCCACCGCAGATTGAAATTGCAGGGGATATTTAGAGCCTGTAATATCCGGCACATTTTCAGGATTCACAATCATAAAATACTCCTTTCAGTATTTGTGACATCTCTTTCTTTTCTTGCTTCGCGTACTTCGCGTCTTCGCGGTTAATTATTCCAAAAATTTCAAAGTAGTAGAATTTTCCCGAATTAGTCCGCACAAAACAATTACCCCGATCCGTTAAAATCCGCAGCCAAGGCTTACCCGGAAAATCAGCAATCATAATTTGCTCGGCATGATTTCCCGTCACCGCTTGCAGGCCTTCTCCCCTGCGAAAAGTAATCACCACAGGCCACTGAAAAACCTTATTTTTGTTTCTTTCAAACAAATCAGCAGGCGCATCAACGCCATCTACAGAAACCGATCGAAATCCCTGAGCCATAAAGCTAAATTAGCCCCCAATCCTCAAACCAAAACCACAGCCAGAGAGACAATTCTAATTTCTGCTTTCATCGATCGCAAAAAGTCCTTAAATCCAGGCTCATCACAATTTTATACCCGCTTGCAGTCGCTCCTCACCCTAACATCCCACCTCCGACAGTTTCCGCAACCCATTAAGAATGTGTTATATAATATTTAGATTCATTAAGAAATATTGCAAAAATGCTTCTTTCACCCTCTGGCGCCAGCAAACTCAAAGAATCTTTAAAAGAAAAAGTATTCTTTGGGAATGAGCCAACCCCCGAACTCATAGCCATCTTACTGATTTACTTCGTCCAAGGCATTCTCGGACTAGCTCGCTTAGCCGTCAGCTTCTTCCTGAAAGACGATCTTGGCATGACTCCGGCCGAAGTATCAGCAATGATGGGTGTTGTCGCCCTACCTTGGATTATCAAACCCTTGTTCGGCTTCATGTCGGACGGTTTGCCCATATTCGGCTACCGCAGACGACCTTACATCGTCCTCTCCGGGCTCTTGGGCACGTCAGCATGGGTGAGCCTCGCAACAATTGTACACACGCCACTGGCCGCCACAGGGGCGATCGCCCTAAGTTCCCTCTCCCTCGCCGTCAGCGACGTAATCGCCGACTCCCTAATAGTCGAAAGAGCTAGAAAAGAATCCGTCGCCGACGCAGGTTCCCTACAATCCTTATCCTGGGGCGCATCAGCCCTCGGCGGACTAATCACCGCCTACCTCAGCGGTTCTTTGCTGCAACACTTCAGCACCCATACCATATTTTTAATCACCGCATCTTTCCCCCTAATCGTATCAGCAACAGCTTGGTTAATTGCCGAAGAAAAAGTCAACAAAAAAACCGACTTTGCCACAGTCAAAGACCAACTAAAACAATTGCGGCAAGCTGTTACCCAAAAAACAATTTGGTTGCCCACCGCCTTTCTCTTCCTGTGGCAAGCCACCCCAAGCTCGGACTCAGCCTTCTTCTTCTTTACCACAAACGAACTAGGCTTTCAACCAGAATTTCTCGGTCGAGTACGCCTCGTCACCAGCATTGCCTCCCTCCTCGGCATTTGGCTGTTTCAGCGATTCCTCAAAACAGTTCCATTTCGAGTAATTTTCGGCTGGTCAACCGTCATTGCGGCTGCATTGGGCATGACTACATTATTATTAGTAACTCATGCCAACCGAGCTTTAGGAATTGACGATCAATGGTTCAGCATCGGAGACAGCCTGATCCTGACAGTAATCGGACAAATTGCCTATATGCCAGTGCTGGTACTCTCAGCGCGATTGTGTCCTCCCGGTGTCGAAGCTACATTATTTGCCGTGTTAATGTCAGTCACCAACTTAGCCGGACTTTTGTCCCACGAAGGCGGTGCACTTTTGACCCACTTACTCGGAATTACCGATCGCAATTTCGACAACCTCTGGCTGCTAATAGTCATCACCAACCTCTCCACACTGCTACCCCTGCCATTCCTAAGTTGGCTTCCCGCAGAAAATGCAGAAATCAGCGACGAAAACAATCAACAATCACTCCCCCTATTACAACCAGAACTAGGAGGTGCCAAACAAAGCGGACAGAACTTCATACCCGAATACTTTCCCGACTTAGTACCGACAGTAAGGTCAGAAAGTCGCCGATCCGACTAACGCAAATGAAGGAAGAAGGAAGAAGGAAGAAGGAACAAAATTGACTGCGAATATCTTTCTAGTTTGATTTAATCTCCTTTCATCTCCTTTTTTCTTACTTTCTTTCTTTCTCTCTGCGCCCTCTGCGCCCTCTGCGGTTAAATCAATAAAAACTTATTCTACCCATGCAAAACTTACAAACTTCCCAACCCCAAACACCCGCCCAAAAACCATCATACACGCGCAAAGACTGGCAGCGCGGCTACGAATCCCAACCCAGCGAATCCGACTACTGGATTGACGACATCGAAGGCGAAATCCCAGAAGGCTTGCAAGGCACATTCTTTCGCAACGGGCCCGGTTTGCTAGATGTCAACGGCCAGCGCATCCATCACCCGTTTGACGGCGACGGGATGGTTTGTGCGATCGCAATATCCGAAGGCCGCGCCCACTTCCGCAACAGATTCGTCCGCACCGAAGGCTACCTCGCCGAACAAAAATCCGGAAAAATCCTGCACCGAGGCGTTTTCGGCACACAGAAACCGGGTGGCTGGCTAGCCAACATCTTTGATGTCAAAATCAAAAACATAGCCAACACCAACATCATTTATTGGGGCGACAAACTGCTAGCACTCTGGGAAGCAGCACAGCCCTACAGACTAGACCCCCACAGCCTAGAAACACTCGGATTAGACACCCTAGACGGCATCTTAGAACCAGGTGAAGCCTTCGCAGCCCACCCCAGAATTGAAAAAGGCAAAAATGGAGCCGGAGACAGATTAGTCAACTTTTCCGTCAAGCCCGGTTTGTCAAGTACAATTACCATTTACGAACTCGATGCAAGCGGCAAATTATTGCAGAAACACGCCCATGCAATACCGGGTTTTGCCTTCCTGCACGACATGGTAATTACCCCGAATTACTGCATATTCTTCCAAAATCCCGTCAGCTTTAATCCCCTACTTTTCCTGTTAGGATTTCGGAGTGCGGCCCAGTGCATTCAATTTTCCCCAAACAAGCCAACCCAAGCAATTTTAATTCCCCGCAACGGCACTGACGAGGTGAAGATATTAGAAACCGAACCTTGTTTTGTCTTCCACCACTGCAACGCCTGGGAAGAAAACGGCGAAATTTTTGTTGACTCAGTTTGCTACGACTCATTCCCAACCGTAGAAGCGGACGGCGATTTTCGCGAGCTTGATTTTGACAGTATTCCAGCGGGGGAATTGTGGCGGTTTAAGTTAAATTTGAACGAAAAAACTGTCAACCATCAAGTAATTGAAACTCGGTGCTGTGAGTTTCCGACATTGCATCCCAACAACGTCGGACAGCCTTATCGATATCTTTATATCGGCGCTGCGGATGCTCCGACAGGAAATGCTCCTTTGCAAGCTATTCTTAAAATGGATTTCCAGACAGGAGAGCAGCAAATTTGGAGTGCTGCGCCGCGCGGTTTTGCGGGGGAACCTGTGTTTGTTCCCCGTCCCGATGCTATGGCGGAGGATGACGGCTGGCTGCTAGTTTTGATGTATGATGCGGCTAATCATCGATCGACCTTAGCGATTCTAGATGCTAGTGACATCACCAAAGGGCCAGTAGCGCGCCTGCATTTAAAACAGCACATTCCCTACGGTTTGCACGGAAGTTTTACACCCAACGTACTGCTTCCTATCGGTTCCTAGTAGGTTCATAATAGTAGTCGGCGATTGAATTTGCTGCTAGACAAACCAAGTCCGTCAACGCGGACTAACAGTCGCCGATTGAAATCGCTGCTAGACAAACCAAGTCCGCCGACGCGGACTAAGAAATAAACGGGTATTTAAGCCGGATTTGGTATAACTCCCGATTGATTATTTATCAAGTTTCTTCAGTCGGTTTTAACCGACTTTAGCTATGAGACAGGGGTTTAAACCCCTGCCGGACTTGCGAACTACTGGACTGCGGGGAAGGCTAACAACAATTCAAAATCTAAAATATCCATCATAAATGCAAACTGTCAACAAATTCAATCTCAAAAAAATACTTATTTTAATTTGCAGCATCGCCGTAAGCTTGGCAATTATCTTATCTATTTACTCTCACAATGCTAATGCCCAAGAACCTTACAAACCCGCTCCAAAAAGCACTGTAGCCCCCAAAGGCTTGGTTGAGGTGAAAATGACGGTAATTGGGGTAGACCCGATTAAAAACGAATTAGAAACCCGCTTGCAGTTTGAACTCAAAGGTATCTATAAAAAAGGGCCGACTTACCCGGCTCAAGACTTGTTAATGACAGTTAACGGCGCAAATGTAGAGGGTTCGGAAATTACCTTTAAAGAAGGCAAACCGATGATTGTCCCTGCATTAAAGTTTAACTTAGTCAAGGGAAAAATTAATAATTATCCGTTTGATACGCACATTGCTAAAGTGGCTATTTCAATCGACCCGCTGGCTTCGATTGGCAAAAAATTTGCTCCCTTTGAACTGAATCCCGTGCCGCTGGAATTTAAGTTTAATGCCGATGTTCCCGGTTTTGACATCAGTTATAAGCCGATGGAAGAGAATTCGTCAATCTTTATTTATATTGATGTTTCTGCAACTCGCTCGATTCCGGTGAAATTTTTTGCTTTAGTGATTATTGTGATCATGTGGGTGCTGTCAAGTATGGCGCTGTTGCTAGCATTAAAAGTGATGAAATCTGGGAAGTTGCCGGAAGTGGGAATGCTGAGTTGGACTGCTGTGATGCTGTTTGCTTTTCCCGCTATTCGCAACGCCCAACCGGGAGTGCCACCTGTGGGAACTGCTAGTGATTTCCTGTCGTTTTTTTGGACGGAAATTATTGTGGTGGTGGCATTGGTAATTATTGGTAGCTGTTGGTTGAAGCGGTATCATCCGCCGATTGAGTGATAACGGCAATTGGGAATAAGTAATTGGTAATTGGTAATTGCTAATTGCTAATTGGGAAGAATCAACCGGGCATCACATCACAACGAATGACTAATGACTACTGACTAATGACTACTGACTACTGACTACTGACTAATGACTACTGACTACTGACTAATCTCAATTTTTCACCTGCAAATTTTCAATATCCTTAGCGGGGACACCCAAACCGCGCAAGATAGTAAAAGCAATAATTCGATATCCCGATGGATTGGGGTGAACTCCATCGGCTGCTAACAAATTTAAAGTTTTGCCGGCGTGTTTTTGATAGGTGCCGATCACTTCCCGAAAAGGTGCATTCAAATCGATAAATAAACACTGGTTTTGCTTGGCAATTTCTCGCATCGCTACTACGTATTCTTGCAGTCTGCGATTTTCTGGGCCGTCCAAAATTTCGCGGATGGGAGTAGGAGAAAGCAGGACGACTCTAATTCCTGCGGCTTTGGCTGCCTGCACCATTTGGGTTATTTTGTCTATGTATTCTGCCAGCGGTACTCCTGATGCTAAGTTGCCTTGCGGATTAAACTGGAGGTTTTGGAAGTCGAAGAAAGCGTGCCAAACGTCGTTAACTCCGGCGTTAATCATGACTAAATCTGGCTTTTTGTCGATCGCATCTTTCTGAAAACGCGCCTGCATATCACTGGCTTTGTTACCGGAGATTCCGGCATTGACGATTTCGATTTTACGATCGGGATACAGGGCATTCAGATAGCGTTGCAGCAGCCAAACGTAACCTCCGGGGTATTTCCCGGCTTCGGTGATGCTGTCGCCTACTGTGACAATTCTGCCCTTGCCGGCGAGGAGGTTTTGGATTTCTGGCGGCGGGGTTGCTTGGGATAGGGATTCTGTAAACACGGGAAGTAAGGAGTGAGGAATGTTGAAGATGATAACAGCCGCAATTATGGCGAGGGCTAGTCTGATTAATGCTTGCTGTTTCGGGGGTTTGGGATGGGGCGATTCCCTACGGAATAGCTTCGCCGCGCGTACATTTTGAGACATTACGCAGTTTGTATTAAATTGATGCTTGAGGAAATTGTATGATGAAACTACAACAGTTATTACAATCCAAGCGCGAGGATATCCTGCAGGTGGCGCTGCGACATGGGACGTTTAATGTACGGGTGTTTGGTTCGGTGGCGCGGGGTGTTGTCGATGAGATTGGTGATATTGACCTTTTGGTGGATTATGATTTACAGAAAATTTCGCCTTGGTTCCCAGGCGATGCTCTTGATGGATTTGCAAGATCTACTAGGTTGTAAGGTAGATATTATGACGGAAAAAGGATTAAGCCGTTTGATTAAGGATCGGGTTTTGGCGGTGGCGAAATATTTCGTTGATTTTAGTTTATAGGAGATTGTATGATGACTTTACAGGAAATTATCGCTCAGGTCGAAAGTTTATCAATAGAAGATCAGGATCAGTTGTTTGAGTTAATCCGTAAGCGACGGATCGAGAATCGGCGGGCTGAAATTTTGGCGAATGCTCAGGAAGTGATGGAAGCTTTTAAGAATGGGACAGCAAAGAGGGGAAGCGTTGATGATTTGATCGCAGATTTACTAGGAGATGATGATGGAAGTTGTCTGGAGTAGTGGATTTAATCGGTCTTTTAACAAGATTACAAAGAAAAATCCACAATTAAAGGATCAAATTGCTAAGGTGTTAAGGCTATTGGTAGATGATCCATTTACGCCATCTTTGAAGTCTCACAAGTTAGGAGGGGAGTTGGCCGGATTATGGTCTTGTTCTGTTGCATATGATTGCAGAATAATTTTTAATTTCTCGGAAAATGAGGAATTATTAGAAATGGTGATTCTATTGGTTGATATTGGAAGCCATGATGAGGTTTATTAATATGTAGCTGCGCCTTGATCCTATGCATTACGGCTCCAAGCCCCTTGATTTCGATTACGATAGAAACAGGACTTACGCATTTCAAAGTAATTCTTTTTTGGCCCATGAGTTCCGACTTAGTTCCCTTGCTTCCGAAAGTATCGATCGGCCGCCGCGCTGCTGCCTTCTGCATCGACGTGAGTGCAGTTGGGTTGCCCAGCTTGCTTCTTGGCACTAATTTTATCGTTAAAGCAATAATTTTTGTCCTGCTGTGGATGATAATGCGCGTAGCCATCGTCAGGAAAAACCAAGGTCAAAGTCTCGGGCGCTGGCTATTGGGGATGAGAGTTGTTGATACCAAATACCAACGGACTCCTGCAGTGCAACAACTCTGCAAGCGTGAGGCATTGCTGGGCCTTTGCACGGCATCATGCTTGGTAGGTTTGTGGGCAAACTCACATTACAACGAATATATCGATCGCCCGGTTATGCTGCTAATGCCCTTGCAGTTTGATGCTATGTTTGCCTCCGTCTCCCAAAGCAAAAGGTTTCCCCGAGCTTTGCACGATCGACTCGGCGGGACGATTGTAGTCGGAACCCGCCGCGGCTACTGTCTCCACCTCAAAGTTAGAAGATTGCTTAACCAACAGCAGAGTAATATAAGCAAATAAGAGATTGTGTTCAAATTAGTCTTAGTCAAAATTTATTGAGAATTATGGCTAAAGGTGTCCGCATCATCATTACTTTATAGTTTACTGAGTGCTTAGCAAACACTCAAAAAGCGTGTCTTGCTACAACACAAAAAGTCTAATTATTTTTGAGGTAAAGCAATTATATCCGTTTTTTATGGTCTTTTTTACTTGATTAAAAATTGCGAAAAACCAGATTTTTCAGAGAAACAAGAAGTTTGGCATTCTATCTATAGGCTGCAGACTCCGCACCTTGGACATCTAAGTCGCGCGTCCAACCATTTTTTCGTAATTCCTGAGTAAAAGCGGGTTTTGACGTTGATTTAGACCGATCGACCGGCTCCACAGTTTAAGATTGAAAAGTAGCTAATGGCGATCGCGCTTTTGACCCATGAGTTCCGACCTAGTTCCTCTCCTGCCCAAAGTATCGATCGGCCGTCGCGCTGCTGCTTTCTGCATCGACGCGATCGCAGTTGGGCTGCCCAGTTTGCTTCTCGGCGCAAATCCGATCGTCCAAACCATCTTTTTTTTCCTGCTGTGGATAATCCTGCGCGTACCCATTGTCAGGAAAAACCACGGTCAAAGTCTTGGGCGCTGGGCGTTGGACATGAAAATTATCGATGTTAGACTCGAACGGATTCCCGGAGTGCAGAAACTTTGCAAGCGCGAGGGATTGCTGGGCATTTGCGCCGCCCTAGCCTTTGCGGGTGTAGGCGGGCTCACATCTACCAACGCGGCCGTCTTGCTGCTGATTCTGCCGCTGGCGATCGACTGTAGCACTGCCTTCATCGACACCGCCCGCTTTCCCCAAGCTTTTCACGATCGACTCAGCGGGACGATGGTCATCGGAACCAAGCGCGGCTACTCCCTCGACATCAAAGTTAGAAGATTGCTTGACCAAGTGCAGAGCAATGTGAGAAGATAATAAATTGTGTTTAAATTAGTCGAAATTTATTTAGAATTATGGCTAAAGGCGTCCGCATCATAATTACCCTAGAGTGTACTGAGTGCCGAACCAACGCGAGCAAACGCTCCAAAGGCGTGTCTCGGTACACCACGACCAAGAACCGTCGCAACACGACGGCGCGGCTGGAACTCAAAAAGTTCTGCCCGCATTGCAACAAGCACACTGGCCACAAAGAGATCAAATAGTCATTAGTCATTAGTCATTAGTCATCAGTCATCAGTAGTTGGCAATTGATATTGACCCGCGAACAGCAGATAACTAACAAATGCTTTCCTGACGGCTAGCAACTAACGGCTAATAACTAGGAACTAACAGTTAACAGTAGTCAACAGTCAACAAAGAACAAACCATGACTTACTTTCGCCGGCGCGTTTCGCCAATCAAACCAGGAGACCCGATCGACTACAAAGATGTCGATTTGCTCAAAAAATACGTCACAGAACGCGGTAAAATTTTGCCCCGCCGGATTACCGGTTTGACGGCAAGACAGCAACGCGACCTGACTCGTAGCATCAAAAGAGCAAGAATTGTAGCTTTGATGCCCTTCGTAAACCAAGAAGGTTAACTGGATTTTGGATTTTAGATTTTAGATTTTGGACTGGAAATAAGACTTACGCGAAAACAACGTCTTTTTGTCGCCAGCGATGGTCGCTAATCGATCGCAATATTTTGTATTTAGTCGCTGCTGCGTAAGTCTTAGTCAAAATCTCAAAAGTTAAAGATTAAAGGATGAAAAGCATAACTTTTTAGATGTTATTTTTAACAATTGATGTAAAAAATGTCAACATCCAAAATCTAAAATCCCACATCGTAACCAGATAAATGGTAATAGTAAAAATATCAAATATAAAATAATAAAGCTGCCAAGTGGAGAAGGGAACGTTAGTAGAATTTAGAGTGCACGGCGACCGTCGTCTGGCAGTTGCCGATCGCCCCGACGGCAAGAAAAACTGGGTTGTCGTAGACGAAAACGGTCAACCGCACAGCATACCGCCCAAACAAATCAGCTACGAAACAGTCGGAGAAACTTACAAACCCTCCGACATTTCCAAATTTCTTAAAGAAGTAGAAGGTTACTCAGATCCATCGAGTCTTGAAGTGGCTTGGGAACTGCTAGTGGATGACGGAGAAAATACAGACCCCGAAGCCCTGGCAATGTTACTATTTTCAGATCGCACTCCGGCGCAATGTTATGCAGCTTACTGTTTGCTGTCAACTGATAAACTGTATTTCAAACAAAAGGGCGATCGCTACGAACCGCGATCGGCAGCCCAAGTAGCCGAAATCCAACACCAGCAAGAAGTAGAACAGCAGCGACACCAAGAATCCCAAGGATTTTGGGATCGAGTCAAACAGCGACTGGCTGGGGAAAATAATGTAGATTGGCTTCCTAGCGATCGAACTCGCCTCGATGCCCTAGAACGCTTTGCCACCCTCGGAGAAGAAGCAACCCATCGCACGCCGGCATTAGAAACTTTAGCCAGCTTACAACGTCCCGAAAACCCCGAAGCAGCATTTGGACTCCTAGTCGATCTCGGCCTGTGGAGTCACCACGAAAACCTGTTTTTGCGACGCAGCCAAATTCCCCTACAGTTACCTGCCAAGGTATTAGAAGAAGTTCAACGCTGTCTAGAAAATCTCCCAAGCGACTCCGACAAAAATCGTCTAGATTTGACTCACCTCAAGGTTTACACGATCGACGATGAAAGCACTACCGAAATAGACGACGGACTCAGCTTAGAATTCCTCGAAAACGGCCAGCAGCGCCTCTGGATACACATCGCCGATCCCACCCGCTTGCTTTCCCCCGGAGACGAACTCGACCTGGAAGCTAGAAAGCGCACCACCACAGTTTACCTACCCACGGGGATGATACCGATGTTTCCCCCGGAGTTGGCAACTGGGCCGATGAGCTTGATTCAAGGTAAAGAGTGCAGCGCTCTCAGCTTTAGCATTATTTTAGATGAGACTGGTGCAGTCCAAGATTACAGCATTCACATCAGCACGGTGAAACCTACCTACCGCTTAACCTACGATGACGTAGACGAGATGTTGGAGTTGGGAATTGAAGCAGAACCGGAAATAAGTGCGATCGCCACACTCGCAAAACTCCGGCAAAAATGGCGGGAAACCCAAGGTGCAATCAGCATTTTCATGCCCGAATCCGTCATCAAAGTCCAGGGCGACGAAATCAAAATTCACGTCATCGACGACTCGACAGCCCGAATGCTAGTAGCTGAAATGATGATCCTAGCCGGGGAAGTCGCCGCCCGCTACGGTCAAACACACGGTCTAGCCATACCCTACCGCCATCAGCCCCAGCCGGAACTCCCACCAGAAGAAGAACTCCTGGCTGTACCCGCAGGCCCCGCCCGCGCTTGCGCTGTGCGTCGCTGTATGCCTCGTAGTGAGATGAATTTGACTCCTGGAAGGCACTCTAGTTTGGGTTTGGAAGCATACACTCAAGTGACTTCTCCGATTCGTCGTTATACTGATTTGCTGACTCATTTCCAAATCAAAGCTCATTTGCGCGATGAACCGCAGCCTTTTTCTCCTGAAGAAATGCAGGACATTGTGATGTGTCTCGGTACAGCAGTCAGAGAGGCTTCTAGTGTCGAACGTCAAACCAATCGCTATTGGGGATTGGAGTATTTGCGTCGCAACCCGGAGGAAGTCTGGGAGGCTTTGATGTTGCGCTGGCTACGGGAAGATAGCAATCTGGGATTAATTTTGTTGGAAGAGTTGGGTTTGGAATTGGCGATGCGGTTTGGTCGATCAGTCGAAATAGGCGATCGGCTAGAAGTCAAAGTCACTCACTGCGATCCGCGA
Source organism: Microcoleus sp. N9_A1 (assembly GCF_036701795.1). Classification (NCBI taxonomy): domain Bacteria; kingdom Bacillati; phylum Cyanobacteriota; class Cyanophyceae; order Oscillatoriales; family Microcoleaceae; genus Microcoleus; species Microcoleus sp. N9_A1. The sequence continues at coordinate 149,259 of NZ_JAUBRI010000005.1, read as the reverse complement.
TCGGATGTGATTAACTTCCAAGAAGTGATTCTGGAAGCCGCACAATAGGATTTTAGATTTTAGATTTTAGATTTTGGATTGCAAAAATCTGTGTTGAAGGCTGAAACTGAGGATAAATCTCGTTTTTAGTCGAGTTCCTGACCCCCTCGCATCCCCCTTGTCAAGGGCAGGGGGGTAAAAAATATCATGGTTTCATATCTAGTCCTGTAAAATAATCGTAATTCTTGTCAGGGCTAGTTCAGCCCCGATCTGTAATATAAGCCAGAAATCCCGTAAACCCGCCCCGACCAAAATATTGTGGTCGATCGACTGGACATGATATCCGATCCAAGACGGGTAATACTTTTGACATTAAGTTGACACGCTTTGCTATCTCCTCTGTGTCCTCTGTGTCCTCTGCGGTTAATAAAAAAAACTTCAGCATTGTAAAAAAAATTGGAAGTTTTTACCGCAGCCTAGTAATCTAAAATTTAAAATCGCAAAATGCCCAATTCAATTAGCCAAGTTCAGCCGCCGCTGGAATTCATCCCCCCAGCCTACAACCCGCTAGTCGTCCAGGGTTGTCAGCAAATACTCCCTTGGTGGCTGCGATTTAAGACGAGTATCAGCCACGTTCAAGCCGAAAATGTCGAAACCCTCGCCGAACTATTCCACCAATTTCAAAATCAGAAAGTTCGCTTCTTGCTAGCCTTCCGCCACCCCAACTCAGACGATCCCTACTGTTTGGGACAACTAATTTGGAAACTCGTTCCCCAGGCAGCGCGCGTCAAAGGCATTCCCCTGCAATTCCCCGTACATTCCCACTTTATTTACGATCGCGGAATTCCCCTGTGGGCCGGTTCTGGCGTCGGCTGGCTGTATTCTCGCCTCGGTGGTACTCCGATTGTGCGCGGTAAGATCGATCGCGCCGGATTGCGATCGGCCCGCAATTTATTTGCCAACAGCCAATTCCCGATCGCCGCCGCCCCAGAAGGCGCTACCAACGGTCACAATGAAATAGTTAGTCCCCTCGAACCGGGAATTGCTCAAATGGGCTTCTGGTGCGTTGAAGACTTGCTCAAAGCCGGACGTACTGAGGAAAAAGTGTTAATTGTGCCGATCGGCATTCAATACCGCTATGTCAACCCACCTTGGCAACCCCTAGAAAAACTTTTAACTCAATTAGAAATTGATTGCGGACTGCCACCTTTAGAACGCACCGAGATCGCTAATTTAGAGACTGCAAATCCCGATTCCGAAAACCAAAATCACAAATTCCAATATCTGCGCCTGATTCGACTGGGCAGCCATTTGCTAGCAGTAATGGAAGAGTTTTACAGCCGTTTTTATCATAAAAATTTACCCCAAAAGATATCTATTTTACCATCATCAGTTTCCGAAAAAACGACAAATAATTTTGACAATGAAGTAATGATAGCTCGACTGAAAGCACTGTTAGATGTGGGCTTGCAAGTAGCAGAAGAATATTTTAACTTAAAGCCCAAAGGCAGTTTAATAGACCGCTGCCGCCGTCTGGAACAAGCAGGCTGGGACTATATTTATCGAGAAGATATCAAAGATATTGCAGCACTTTCTCCCTTAGAAAGAGGATTAGCCGATCGCCTCGCTGAAGAAGCAAGTCTTCGGATGTGGCACATGAGACTTGTAGAAAGTTTCGTGTCCGTCACAGGCAGGTATGTCGCAGAACAACTGACAGCAGAACGTTTGGCAGAAACAACTTTGCTGCTGTGGGACGTACTGGCTCGCATCAAAGGGGGAAATCCTTTCGGCAGACCGAAGTTGGGCAAACAGCAGGTACAAATGACCGTGGGCGAACCCATATCAGTGAGCGATCGTTGGGATCGATATCAAACCAGTCGCAGGTTAGCAGTTGCCGAACTCACTCAAGACTTGCAATCAGCTTTAGAAGCAATGATTAAATCTTAATTACTCAGATAAACAAGAGCTTCTAGGGAAGAAGGAATATATATTTTTCTTGATTACTTTTTTTGTGGTGAATTATAAACAGATTGTTATAGACTTTTGGAATAGGTCTAATGAACCGCCAACCCTCGCTCGACAATGAACCCATAAAAATTAGCGATGACTAACAAACCTATCGATTTGTCTACTAACTCAATTAAGGTAAAACTGCTGAATTATTTAGCGCAGGAATTGCTCACACCGCTCACTTCTGTCCTCGGCATGGCAAGCGTGTTGAAACAAGAAATTTATGGCCCCTTAACGAGCAAGCAAAAAGAATATATTGACGTAATCCAAGACAGCAGCCGCTCTTTGCGATCGCTAGTTGAAGAAATTTTGGAACTCGCAGAACTAGATAATTCCGCTTTCACCTTGAAGCGAACCGCAGTCGATATAGAAACTTTGTGCCAGCAGGTGGTGACAATCCTGTCGTCGGCAGCAAGTAGACGAGAGCAAGAAATTAATTTATCGATGGGGCCCGGGTCGCGCATCTGGTTGGTGGATAAAGATAAGGTTCAGCAAATGCTGCACCACTTAATTTTTAGCATTATTCAATCTGCTGGGGCAGGCAGCGTGATTCGAGTCCACGTTTCTCGGAAAGAAGACGGTATCAACATCGCAGTTTGGGTTTTTCATCCTTGGTTAGGGGAAAGTTTGCCCCATGCTAAACTCTACACCGACTACTTGTTGAAGGCCGGATCTGTTAGCGGTTCGCCATCGAACTCCGAAACCGACTCCCTCGGAGTCGAAGCGCAACTCCCGACACAGGGTTCGCAGCGATTAACGCTGGCGTTTTCGGAGTTGGCGGCTTTGGTGGCCGAGAATGCCGAGGATACCGCACCGGTGTTAGCTGGTTACGGGGCGCGGGAACGCTTGGGGCTGCTGCTTTGCTGCCAATTGGTGGAAATTCAAGGCGGTCAACTCTCAATTCAAGGCGCCCCGGAACCTGGATATCGCTACGTGCTCTGGCTGCCCTGCACAAATGCTACGGAATTGTTGGAAGGATGAAGTTAGTTGACGGTTGACTGTTGACGGTTGACTGTTGACGGTTGACTGTTGACGGTTGACTGTTGACGGTTGTTGGTTGTTAAGGGATGAAGTTAGTTGACTGTTGACTGTTGTTATTAGTTGTTAGTTGTTAGTTGTTTTATAATAAAATAACTAACAACTAACAAATTTCCAATAACTAATAACCAATGCCAAATTCACAATAATAACTAATAACCAATAACCAATAACCAATGCCCAATGCCCGATTACTAAGTACAAATCTAAAATAGCAATGAATTCAGTTTGGCAACAGTTAACTCTGGCAAATTTGCCGCTCTCTCAGTGGCAAAGTAGAAGTTATTTATTCAATTTGGCGATCGGCTCTTTACGCAGTTGGCGGCAGAGTAGCTGGCTGATGCAGTGGGCGGAACCCTTGGGTTTTGTTTTGCTGGCCTTGACTTTCGGTTTGGCGCCGTTTGTAAACAATGCCTTGGTGGGGGTGTTGATGGCGGCTAGCGCTGCATTTTGGGTGCTGCTGACTGTTTCGGACGATCGCGAGATCCCCTTGACGCCCATTCACTTGCTGGTTCTGCTGTACTGGGGCATTGCCACCGTCGCAACCGCCATGTCGCCGGTGAAAGTCGCCGCTGCTACTGGTTGGAGCAAGCTAACGCTGTATTTGCTGTTTTTTGCGCTGATGGCGCGGATCTTGCGATCGCCCCGTTGGCGATCGTGGTTAATTGCCGTATTTTTGAACGTCGCTCTAGTTGTCAGTTTCTACGGCGTGCGGCAGTGGATTGACAAAGTGCCACCATTAGCTACTTGGAACGATCCGACTTCTACTCAAGCCAATGTCACGCGAGTTTACAGCTTTTTGGGGAATCCAAACTTGCTTGGTTCCTATTTACTGCCGGCCATTGCATTGAGCGCTGCCGCGCTTTTTGTGTGGAAGGGATGGGGAACAAAACTTTTAGCGCTGACGATGTTGGTGGTGAATTTAGCGTGTTTGCGCTACACAGACAGCCGGGGTGCTTGGATCGGTTTTGTGGCTCTGCTTGTGGTATTTTTAGTGCTGCTGTGGTACTGGTACAGCCCTTTGATGCCTCGGTTATGGCGAACTTGGGCCCTGCCGTTAGGGTTAGGAGGTTTGGCTGGAGCCTTAATTTTGGGAGTGGCTTTAGTGGAGCCGCTGCGCGATCGAGTTTCGAGTATGTTTATCGGCCGAGGTGACAGCAGCAACAATTTTCGGATTAATGTTTGGACGGCGGTGATTGACATGATTCGCGATCGGCCAATTCTCGGAATTGGGCCGGGAAACACTGCTTTTAATAAAGTTTATCCACTTTATATGAAGCCGAAATTCACTGCTTTGAGCGCTTATTCCGTGCTCCTGGAAATTGCGGTGGAAACCGGTTTTATCGGTTTAATGTGTTTCCTGTGGCTGATGACTGTCACCGTCAATCAAGGTTTGTTGCGGATAAAAAATCTGCGGGATTTACAATCTAACATCTCTAATTTAGAGGAAGAATCCCGAAATCCAAAATCTAAAATCCAAAATCTAAAATCGAATCAGGGGTTTTGGTTGATTGGGGCGATCGCAACTTTAGCCGGCATGATGGCCCACGGTTTTGTCGATACAGTTTGGTACCGGCCAGAAGTTAATATGCTGTGGTGGTTGATGGTGGCGATTATTGCTAGTTTTTACAGCAACTCGCACCACCAGCAAGATTCAGCTTTGACCGAGGGCGAGTAGATAGAATTGGTGGCGGGGATTTTCTCCCCGCCCAGTGCGGATTCCAGCAATAGTCCATACAGCAATGATTAGGAGTTATACCAGTGCAAAAAAAGAATGCAGCTTGTATAAAGCTGCAAACCATTATAGCCATAAGTTATTTCCAATTGTTCAAATCTTAATCTCAAATCTCAAATGCTATAAGGTGCGGACGGCGCACATTGCATACTACTGTTACTACTACACACTACATACCTGTTGCTGTAAAGTGGTGATGGTACACTCTACAAAATTTATTGAAAATAACTCTTATTGTTCGCTCTCAGAAGGCATGACGAATCCCGGACACTGATAAGAACGACCTCTATCTGTGCACCGCGACCGCGACCGCGACCTCTTCGCTTGATTGGAGTCGAACGGCGTTTCGACTGATTGATTAACTGTAATTTTAACAGTCGCAGGAGTTGGCAGTGCTGTTGAGGCTTGACTTAGCTCCAGTACCGTGATAATTGCCAGTATGGTTGATGAAAGCAAAACTGTGCGTTTCATTTATTTGTTTTTTCCTCTTTTACTCGTTGACGTGCCATTCCTATCCATATATCCTCATCGAATTCTTGAGAATCCGCATACTTTTGACAAATTGTCCACTGCGGTAGCGCTTCCTTCGTCTTTTTCATCCCTTCTAGGGCTTGCGCTTTTAAGCAGTAACTTGCTGGTATTTCACTATCAAGTTTAATCGCTGCATCCAAATGTTGCAATGCTTCTGAATATCGACCCTGTTCTAGGCGAGCCCATCCCAAATTTTTGAGTAAAGAATATTTTACTGGCTCGTCCTTAGCAAATTTCAGGCCTTGCAACAGCAAGTGAACGGCAGCAGGATAGTTTTTCTTCTCAACTATATACAATCGAGCCAGATTGCTGTAAGCAGCCGGCATACCTAGTTTGGCAGCTTGCAGATATTTTCCTTTGGCGCATTCTAAATCTTGCACCTCTTCGCAAAGCCATCCCAAATTGTAAAGAGCTGTTCGGCTTTTGGGGTCTATGGAGAGCGCTAAATCATAGGCTTGTTGAGCATCAGCCAATCGATTGGCTTTGTAGTTTTCAAAGCCCTTATTGTTAAAAAGTGATGCGAGTTCCGGTAGCCCAAATTGCCAGCCGGCAAAGCCTACTGCTAGCATCAGCAAGAAGGCTCCCCACTTGGAGTTCTGATGCTTTTTTACTGGCTCTTTCATGGCATTGAAAATGTTAGCTAATGGTGTGATTTTTAGCATTTTTGAACTTGAGAGTTTGGCGATATATTGTTTGCCAGATTTAATTGCCACCCTAATGGCATCATAATCTTACGAAATGACTCAGATTTGAACCCATTTCTCATAAGAGTTTGTTAGTCCACAGCCGAATGCTTGGGTAATGCTCCCACTACCCAGATGTATTCGAGCATAGGTTAATCATTCATGAGGCTCCACAAGCAATCCGGATATTTTCAGAAAAAAGGAAGCGGGAAGCAGCAAGAAGGTAGAACTGTTGCTTTTTCTAAGTAATAATACTTAGTCAGCGGTCAGTTGATCGACTGTATGCGACTGCATGAGGAGATACAGCGTATTCCAGGTTTATGAAGTGTAGGGACTTACCCTGGGCTCTTTCCCTACGGGGATGGAACGAGCTGGGGTTTAGTTCCTCAACATAGAATCTGCTGTAAGATGGGCTCCGGTGAAATAACTCTCATTAAGTTTGTAGTGACGATGGAATTCCTCAAAATCCTCAAAGGAGGATTTTGAAAAATCTTATGATGAGTAATTAACCCAACTCGATTTAAAATAGCCAATCATTAATGAGCAATCACCAATCATGAATCACTAATGACTCCTGACTAATAAACATCTCCATAAATTAACTTTCAACCTTCGAGTAGCAAAGGTTTTAGTTTATTGTTCGGAGATGTTTAATGACTAATGACTCTGACTAAAATTGCTTCATCGCTCTTTCCATATCCCGCTTGTCTTCGCGTTTCTTCAAATCTTCGCGCTTGTCGTACAGTTTTTTCCCTTTACCCAAACCGATATCAAGTTTTACCCAGCCACCTTTCAAATACATTTTTAATGGCACTAAAGTCAAACCTTTTTCTTCGACTTTGCCTATCAACTTACGAATTTCCTGCTTGTGCATCAGCAATTTACGGGTGCGGCGGGGTTCGTGATTAAAATAGTTGCTAGCACTTCTCCAGGGCGAAATGTGAACGTTGATCAGCCACAGTTCCCCGTTCCGAACTAAACCATATCCGTCCCGCAAATTGGCTTTTCCTTCCCGAATTGATTTGACTTCGGTGCCCTTCAACTCGATTCCCACTTGGTATGTCTCTATAATTTCATAGAGATGGCGCGCTTGTCGGTTATCGCTAACAATTTTGTATCCTGGGCTTTTTTCGCTCATTTTTACCTCCGATAAAATTAATTATTATAACGCTAGCTTTTCTGTAGAGAAAATCGAAGCTTGACAAAACTTAAATAATCGGTCTGGACATTACCAATTTGGCTGAGCTAAGATGTCACCAACGTGAATGTCAAGCGGTATCATGCAGCGCACCAATATCACTGATTCTGCAATTCCAGATTCTGTTACTCCTCATCCTGCGGTTAATTTGGTTTGGCTGGCTCCTTTTTTGCTGGCGCTTGCTTGGTTTTGGGCCAATATCTCGGCTGTTAAGTGGCTGTTATCCTCGTTTGTTGAGATACCCACACTGTACAAGATACTAATTGGCTTTCTGATTGTAGCATTAGTAGTGCGATCGACTGGGAAGTGCGTTAGCGCAGCCTTCGAAGAGGATCGCCCGCCGGGATTTTCGCCAAATTTCGTTTTGAGGCGATATCCGCTGCTGTTGATGTTGGGTGCGGGTATTTGCTCGATCGCCCTTCAGTGCATAATTGATATCAAACAAATTACTGTCCTGCTGTTTATCCTCGGAACTTACGGGCTGTGCGGCTTATTAGTGGAGCCGAACTTTTGGCGAAAAAACTTACCAGTTGCGGGCTTGCTGGCTTGTATTTTACCATTTAACAGTCAGTTGAATAGCGGCTTAGGTTTGCCGGCGCGAGTGCTCACTGCTCAGGTAGTAGAACAGTTGCTCTCTCTGCTGCACATTGGGGCTATTTCTTCTTACGATATTATCGTTTTGGAAAACGGCATCGCTCACGTTGACGTGCCTTGTAGCGGCATTAAAACCCTCTTAGTCGGAACGCTATTTTTGCTTGCCGCTACCTGGCTAGAATGCCGCAAATTGAGTTTAAAATGGCTGGCAGTATGCGCTGCTAACTTCTTAATGTTAGTGTCTGCTAACGCTTTGCGAGTTGCCGTGCTAGTGCTGGTTGCCCAAGTTTTTCAACAGCCAACTTATGCAGCAATGCTGCACGTACCCCTAGGAATTGTGGGTTTAATCGGCGCTTGCTTTTTAAGTTGGTTAATGCTGCAAAAAGTTCCGAAATTTAAAGAAACAAAACAAATTGATTTTAACTCGCAACGGGATTTAGAAATACTCAAAAATCAGCCTTTTGCCAAACCGGGACTAATTATGGCGGTGGCTGTTTTGGCCCTAATTTCTCAATTGTATCATGTAGAAAGTGAAAAATTAGCGATCGCCCCCCTGAAATTTCCCGAACCGATTGTGTCCGAATCAATCCCGCTGAATCCCAGCGAACAAAAATTCTTTGGCAATTACCCAAGCACGCAAACAGAAAAAAAGAGATTTGTGTCAGGCAACTTGCGCGGTTCCATGCTCACAGTAGCCAGCACATCTTGGCAGACTTATCACGCCCCAGAGTTGTGTTTTGTAGCCAGCGGCATTCCCGTCAATCGCATAGAAAAAAAACAACTAACTCCTGAAATAACAGCGCGCTGGCTGTCTCTCAAAGACAACCAATTATCAGCAGTATACTGGCTGCAATCTGCACAGCTAACTACAGATAACTTCATGTCCCGTATCGGCAGCGACCTCACCAACAAAAACCATACTTGGGTGCTAGTTTCCATTTTATTTGACAGTTCGCTACAAGCAGAAAATCATGAAGTAAAAGAGTTTGCTGGTAACGTCTACGATACCGTTAAACAAAGCTTACAAGGAGAAATCAATGAAAATTAAACAGGTATTTGATGGAATTTTTCAAACAATTTTTTGGGTCTGGAATTTGACATTCTTATCGATTGTTTACTTGGGAATTTTGCCAATTATAGGAGTGCCATTAGTTATGGCGACAATCGATGGCATCATCCCGCTAGAGTTTTCTTTGACGATGGCAGCTACGATCGCAGTACCCACGGTATGTACAGTAATAGGAGCTAGGCGTTTTAGCAAGCAACCCCTAGAGCTAATGCGTTGGTTTTACGGCGTAGAAGCACCGCTATTTTTGCTGTGTTTGCTCCGCTTGTTCCTGCTGCGAGAACTCACCCCAGCTAGTTATCAAATCATCGCTACTATTGCTTTGTGCATTGCAGCATTTTCAGTGGAAATGCTGTACGGCTATCTGGGTAAAAAAGAAAATGTTCAAAATATCTCAGGTTCTCAAACTTCCCATAATAAACAGCATCGTTTTTTAAGCTTAATCCGAGAAAAACGAAGTCCGTGGCTGCAATTAGGATGCCACAGTTTAATGCTAGTAGTTGGCATTTGGGCGGCAACATTGCTGATGTATTACGCTGTACCTGTGGCATTGTTTACACTTTATGGATTCTTTACTATAGTCATTGAATTTGTCAAGTTTACATGGGTATCAGGATTTTGGGAGATATTTAGATACGGGGAGTGGGTCTGGGGTTTAATTTGGATACCGCTATCCTTTATATTGTTTGGTTTAACCTGTAGCTTGTTCGTTGTCATGCCTTCGCTGTACGGCTTTCTCTACATTCATTCCGGGCGGAAAATATGGCAGAGTTTTGCTGCACAATACGGGAAAAATAAAGCGCTAATTGGAAGTTTGGGAGTCATAGCAGCTTGGCTGGCTATTTTCTCGGCTTTGCAGCAGCAGCCACAAGTTGCAGCACTGAAAATGCTGGCGACTCCGCCCCCAAATGACACGGTTCGCCAAACTTTATTAGCCAAGTCTGATATGATTCGCTCCGGCTTAGTCAATGCTTATTTGTCCCCTTACCGATACCTCAGCACTGTGGGAGAAAATAACCACATTTATGAGATATACAAAAATAGTTTGAATTTGCCTGACGGAGCGGCTCAAACTGTGCAGAACAGCTATAATTTTTTAATGTCGCCGTTTTTGTATCAAGGCTCTAGTGCTGATGTAGAAAAAGCCGAAAAACTCTACGGCGAATTCTTCGATACGGAACTGCAAAAAGGCGACACAGAAGCAGTAAAACACGCGGTACAGTCAACATCAAATCGCGAAGAAGCAAAAGCCGGTTTGCTGAATGTCAATCAGGAAAAAGTATGGTTGCAGTCGCAAGAAGTGACAGTCAAAGAAAACGGCGACTGGGCTGACGTTCAGCTCTACGAAGTTTACAAAAATCAAACGCCGAACTTGCAAGAAGTATTCTACTACTTTTCGCTGCCGGAAAGCGCCGCAGTTACAGGAGTTTGGCTGGGAGATACTGGGGATTTAAACAAACGTTTTGTATTTACGGTATCGCCTAGAGGTGCCGCCCAGCAAGTCTACAATCAACAGGTAGCAGAAAGAGTAGATCCGGCTTTGCTAGAACAAATTGGCCCCAAACAATACCGCTTGCGGGCTTTTCCCATCCCGGCTAAACGAGAATTCACCCAAACTGACGGGCCAAAGGAAATGCACCTGTGGCTTACTTACAAAGTCATGCGTCAGCCACAGGGTTGGGCGATGCCTGTTTTGGCTGAGAAACGCAACATTTTTTGGAACCAAAATACTCGTCGCACGATCGCCGGAAAAGAGGTCAAATACAGCGGTAAAGAAGCAAGAGAAACTTGGCTGCCACCGTTTTTGCCCGCAGCCGCACAGCAACCGCTAACAGCGCAGCAGGCGGTTCTACCGGGAGGAAATATCATTTCTGCTAAGCCGTTGGCTGATGCAAATTACTCGCTACCGCAAGGCAAGAAGTTTGCAGTAATTCTCGATACTTCCCGCAGCATGGTTGCCCAAAATAAGCAAGTAAAAGAGACTTTTGAATGGTTGAAAGCTAATGCAGCAAGCAAAAATGCTGTTGATTTGTATGTAGCCAGCGCTGCGGGAATGCCACCTAAGTTTGTGGAAGATGTACGCAATTTCGATGAGGCAAAGGTGACATTTTACGGTACGATCCAGCTCAAAGATATGCTGCAACAGTTTGCACAGTTGCGGGGCGATAAAAGTTACGATACTGTATTTTTGGTGAGCGATCGCCACAGTTACGAATTATCGGACGATCGCAAACCTAAACTTTCCATCTCTGCACCCCTATGGACAGTGCATTTGGGTGCTTTGCCCCCCGGCTACGACGACGCAACTTTGAAGGTAATTCAAGATAGCGGCGGCGGAGTTGCTACGGATATGAAAGAGGCGATGCAGCGAGTAGCAACGACAGCAGCTTCCGGCAAATCTACAGTTAGCGTTGTTGACGGCTATGCTTGGAGTTATGCCCAAACGCCGCAGCCGAAAAAAACCGCAAAATCGGCGGCAGTCGCAGAGTCTAAAAATGCCGAAAATCAAGGCTTTAAACCGATAGCGGCGCGGCAGTTGATAACTGCACTTAGCAAGCAGAAAAGTTCAAATCAATTGACGCAACTGGATGCGATGCACGCAGTCGCTAAAAATTTCAAAGTGGTGACGCCGTATTCTTCGATGATTGTGTTAGTTAATGACGCGCAAAGGGAGCAACTAAAACAAGCGGAAGCTAAAAACGATCGATTTGAACGCGAGGTAGAATCGGGTAAGGAGGAGTTAACTAAGCCGAGCAATCCTTTGAATGTTTCGGGGGTTCCTGAACCGGAAGAATGGCTGCTTTTGACGGTTGGGGCGATCGGGCTTTTGGCGATTTTCCTCCACCAGCGGCGCGCGAAAATGGTAGGTTGAAAGTTAAAAGTGCGATCGCGCAAAGACTCAGAAACCGGGTTTCTTAACCCAATCTCGGTAAGGATGCCCAAATTCTCGCAGAAACCCGGTTTCTTGCCATCGCGCCAAGACTCAGAAACCGGGTTTCTTAACCAAATCTCGGTAAGGATGCCCAAATTCTCGCAGAAACCCGGTTTCTTGCCATCGCGCCAAGACTCAGAAAATAAGTAAATTATGACTAATCTATGTCCACAAAAACGCGATCGCCCTCAATCTTTACCGGATAAGATTCCAGGGAATCGCTGGGTGCATTCAAGCATTTACCAGTATCTAACTTGTACTGATATTTGTGAAAGGGACAGGTAATGATGCCGTTATTTACCTTACCCATGTCGATCGGATATTCTAAATGAGTGCAAGCATTGCGGTAACAAGTTACATTCATGCCTTGACGATTCAAAATCACTGAAGTTTCGTCAACTTTTACCTTCAACACACCCCATTCGGGAACTTGATTGAGCCCTGTTATCTCTACCCACATAAAATATTTTTCCTCTGAAAAAACCTGAGCGGGACTTACGCAGAACCTAATTATGTAGGGCGCGCATTGCACACTTTACTGCTATTCGTAGCGTCTCCAACCACTCACTTTTTGCGTAAGTGCAGATTATCTTATTCCAGCTTTTCCCTACGGATGAATCTGACTCAAAATCAACCGCAACCTGTCGTAATCATCCTTCAACAAAACACTCAAATTCCTGCCCGCTTCCACCAACCAAGCTCGATCGCGCATCCGCAACTGATAAATCTCCCGAATCGCGGCCGCCGTCAGCGCATCCACCGGCGCATTAGTCACCCCCAGCAGCGTCCTCAAAAAATCCAACTGCACCGTAAAATCAATCACCTCATCCGGTTCGCAGCGATAAACCGCCTGATGAATTTGCGGCGGGCGCGGCGGCAAATACTGATAAATTTTACCCCTCGATGGGCCGTGACCGTTCAACCTTTCCGGCGCAGCCTCAAACCCCACAATCGCCACTCGAAACTCGGTTTTTAGCATCGCAAAAATCTGCGGTTGTTCCTCCCGCAACTCTTCCAGCGACAAACCCAAAGCGCGAGCTCTGTGCACCGAGTCGATCGGGCTAGTCGTAGCGTAATAAACCACGCCGTAAATTTGATTTTTTGACTCTTCATCCTCGGCCTTCACCCAACTCCCAAAAGGTGGCATCACGGGAAAGCTTAAGTCTTCCGGTTCCAAACATTGAGCCAAAAACTCCGAAGTTGCCGTCTCGATTACCTCAGCAATGCGATCGGGATGGCGCTCTTTTGTAGCAAATTGGGGTAAAGGTAAACGCATATTAGTCAGTTGACAGTTGACAGTTGGCAGTTGACAGTTGGTTATTTATTATTTGTTATTTGTTATTTGTTAGTGGGTACTAATAACCAATAACAAATAACCCTTCGGCTCCGCTCAGGGCGACGCAACTGACTAATGACCCATGACTAATGACTACTTGGCGCGGCCAGCAGTAGCATCCACAAGTTCCAACTGCGATAGCCGGAAAGTGATTAACTTGTCCCAATTGCCGCCTTCAAACAATACCGCGACTTTCCCGTCGGTAACTCGCTGAACTTGTCCTTGAAAAGCGTAGTAAATCTCGCCCTTATCTTTAACTCGAACTGCCGATCCAGGAAAAATCATAATTTTTTGAATGTGATGTTTGCTGTTTATAGTTTACCGTTTCTTGGCGATCGAGTTCGGAGACGGCAATGCCGTCTCCCTACCTCAAAATAATCAGGTAGGGACACGGCACTGCCGTCTCCTGATTTCAGGTAATGTTAATTTCAATGTAATTTAGGCTAAGGCTGCTACGGAAACTTTACCCGCAATGCGGCCCGCGATCGCCCGCAACTCCCTAGCTGAAGCAGAACCCGGTTGTCCCACCACGATCGGCACCCCCGAATCGCCACCTTCCCGCAACGGAATTTCCAGCGGAATGCGGCCTAACAGCGGCACTCCCAACTCAGCAGCAGTCTTTTCCCCGCCACCAGAACCGAAAATATCGTATTGCTTGTCAGGCATATCCGGTGGCACAAAATAGCTCATGTTTTCCACAATTCCCAATACCGACACTCCCAACTGCTGGAACATCTTTAACCCCTTGCGAGAGTCCAACAAAGCCACAGTCTGCGGCGTCGTCACGATTACCACACCAGCCATCGGCACCGCCTGCGCCATCGTCAACTGCGCGTCTCCTGTACCCGGAGGCATATCGACAATCAGATAGTCTAAATCGCCCCAATTCACCTGATAGAGGAACTGCCGAATGATCCCGTTTAACATCGGGCCGCGCCAAATCACGGGTTGGTCTTTGTCAATTAAAAACGCCATCGACACTAATTTGACGCCGTAATTGAAGGCGGGTTCTAAGCTTTCCCCGCTTTTTCCATCCCTAACCATCACTTTCGCGTCCCCCAAACCCAACATTGTCGGGTCGTTGGGCCCATAGATATCCGCATCCAGCAAACCCACCTTAGCGCCGGTTTGCGCCAGCGCTACTGCCACATTTACCGCCACCGTGCTTTTGCCGACGCCACCTTTGCCGCTGGAAATTGCGATAATATTTTTCACGCCTTCAATGCCTTGGCGATCGACCACCCCCTTCTGCTGGGGCGTCTCGGCTGTCACCTCCACCGCCACTTTTTCGACTCCTGGCAACTGTTTGACCGCTTTTTGGCAATCTTCGACAATAAATTCTCGCAGCGGGCAAGCAGGCGTTGTCAGCACTAAAGTAAAACTGACTGTACCGCCGTCGATTTTGATGTTACGAATCATGTTCAATTCCACCAAACTTTTTTGAATTTCGGGGTCTTGCACAGGTCGCAGGATTTCTAAGACTGAACTAACATCGAGTGTATTGGGCATTGTGTTCTCCACCATAGCTCTGCAATTGGGTTAGCGAATTTTCGATCGCAGGTTTAAGTATATTTTTATTGCTATTTTTTAATGTAACTTCATAGCGATCATTTGCAGACCTACGGTGGCATAATTACATGGCAACTGGATTTGGGAATCATTGCCCATCTAAGACTAAAATCTGACAACAGAAAATTTTATGACAGTTTCTACCACACTTAAAACCGCCACTTCCCCGTTTTTGCCACCGGCTGACTCTAGAGCTAGAGTCAGCCAATTTATGAAAAGCCTACAAGACGAAATTTGTCAATCCCTCGAACAGCTCGATGGCGGTGGCAAATTTAAGGAGGACTCTTGGGAACGCTCCGAAGGCGGCGGCGGACGTTCTCGCGTGATGCGCGAAGGCAATGTGTTTGAACAAGGGGGAGTCAATTTTTCCCAAGTCTGGGGCGAAAGTTTGCCGGCCTTGATTCTGGCAAAGCACCCAGAAGCCGCCGGTCACGATTTCTATGCAACAGGCACTTCGATGGTGCTGCACCCCCGCAATCCCTATTTGCCTACGGTTCACCTGAATTACCGCTATTTTGAGGCAGGCCCGATCTGGTGGTTTGGCGGCGGTGTGGATTTGACTCCTTATTACCCGTTGGCTGAGGATGCAGCTCATTTTCACAAAACTCTGAAAGCAGCTTGCGATCGCCACCATCCCGGATATTATCCGACATTTAAACTTTGGTGCGACGAATATTTCTACCTGCCTCACCGCCAAGAAACCCGCGGCGTGGGCGGCCTGTTTTTTGACTACCAAAGCGCTCAAGGCGCGCTTTACCGCGACCATCATGTCAAAGGCAAGGCCGCTGAGTGCAGCAACAACATCGGGGTGCCCGAACCTAGAACTTGGGAGTCGCTGTTCGCCTTCGTACAGGACTGCGGCCGGGCATTTTTGCCGGCTTACACCCCCATTATTGAAAAGCACCGATCGAAAGAATACGGCGAACACGAGCGTAATTTCCAACTTTACCGCCGCGGCCGTTACGTTGAATTTAACTTAGTGTACGATCGAGGCACAACCTTTGGCTTGCAGACCAACGGACGCACCGAATCGATTTTAATGTCCCTGCCACCTTTGGTACGCTGGGAATACTGCTACGAGCCAGAACCCAACTCTCCAGAAGCCGAACTCTACTCCAAGTTCCTAAAACCGCAAGATTGGGCGAATTGGATGCCTCAGCAGTCACCGACCTGAGTTAAACTACTGGGACAGTAACCACCGCGATAGATAATAAATTTGAGGGAAGGGTCAGTGATTCATATTGATCAAAAAACCCACACGCTTCAAGACGGTACAACAGTTATCGTCTTAGCACCGACAGGACGGTTGGACATCACTACAGCTTGGCAATTCCGCCTCAAGTTGCAAGAGTGTATTTCCAAACTCAGCCGCCATGTCGTCGTGAATCTTGGTCAGGTTAACTTTATAGATAGCTCTGGTCTGACTTCATTGGTAGCAGGTATGCGCGATGCGGATAAAGTTAAGGGAAGTTTCCGCATTTGCAATGTTCATCCCGAAGCCAAACTGGTGTTTGAAGTCACCATGATGGATTCTGTGTTTGAAATCTTTGAGACGGAAGAAGAAGCTCTAGAGGGGGTGCCGCGCGCAAGTTGAGCACTCCCGCTTGCATCGGTTGCGGTGTAAGCGCAATTTAAGCTTGAGGCTCACAAAACGCGCAGAAACCCTGCACAAGAACAGGAAGCAGGTAAATTATTTCCGGCTTCCTTCTGCCTTCTTCCTTTCTTGAGAGGTTGAGAGGTTCACCAAAACACTAAAGTAGAAGAATAGGTCAAGGTAAAGTCTTGCCTTCTATCCTAGATAGCTAAATCTTTCTTCCTTGTTTCTTGTTGCTTGTTGCTTCTTGCTTCAAACCAATATCTCAGCAGCAAAATCCTGACGCTTGACAAATCTAAAAGGGCCCATTAAAGCTCCCCAGATAGCCTTGCCTGTCGTGGGGCTTATTCCTTTGTCGTAGCTAAGAAATTCCTCGCCTGCGGCTTCAAATCCCAAGTCTACTTGGTAATTTTGCCCCCCGTAGGCAAAGCCGCAGCGAGTGCCCTCCGGCAAAGATGCCCGAAACCGATAGCTGTTTGAGGCTAAATTTTGCACTGCAACCGACAGGGTGCAGCCGGGGAGGAGTTGGATTTGCTCCTTCGTTAGCTTTCCAAGCAAGTCGGGGTTGCAACCGGCTCCTTTGACGGCTGCGATATCCTTGAACATATAATACTGAGCTTCGATAAGTCCCGGCGCTATCTGTGAGTGCCTCAGTTGCACGATGCGGGGGCGGTATGGCTTGTCTAATTCCAGAATGTTGGCTTGTTCGGCAAACAGGGCAATGCTGGGTTCGGAAAATAAAGGAACCGGTAGTGGTCTTTGCCACAAACGAAGGTGGACGTACCACGCCGGCTCTGCTAGCGCTTGTTCCCGGTTGTCAAATTCGCCCGCCATGTACTGAGCTAAAGCTATTAATTCAGGAGAAATTGTCATGTTTGTTTGATTTTTGACGATTAGGGTTGACAAAAACAAGTTATCGTGATATGTAAGGCCATGTCTAGGCTGGGCAAGTCAGAAGATTAGATTTTTGACATCCACCCTGACCTAAAGGTACAGGGATTCCCAATCGTCACCGATTAGGTTTCTGCTTCATAGCACCCGCCCTAACAGATTTGCTCTGTTCGGGTCTTACGGTCGCTCCACAGACTGACACGGCTAGCCCAGCCGCCAAAATGTTTTTTGCTGCGTTAATGTCACGATCGTGGTTTGCGCCACACTTAGGGCATTCCCATTCTCGAATATTCAACGGCAATTTTTCAACAATGTGACCGCAGTTTCCACAGCGTTTAGAGCTGGGAAACCAGCGGTCTATTTTTACAAACTCTCGCCCATACCACTGGCACTTGTAACTTAGCTGGCGAATTAACTCGCCCCAACTAGCGTCACTAATAGCAAGAGCTAATTTATGGTTTTTCACCATATTCTTGATAGCCAAGTCCTCAACGACAATCGTTTGATTTTCACGAATGATTTGAGTTGTTAGTTTGTGCAAGAAATCTTTGCGGACATCGACTATTTGTGCGTGGACTCTAGCCAGTTGCACCCGCGCTTTTTCACGGTTACGACTTCCTTTTTGCTTTTTGGCTAGAGCTTTTTGCTTCCTTTTTAACTTCTTACGAAGCTGCTTGAAATGCTTGGGGTTGGCAATCTTATTGCCGTCGCTAGTAGCAATCAGGCTACTAATTCCCACGTCCAAGCCGATTGTTTTATTTGTTTTGGGAAGTGGTTTGAGCGTGTAGTCGTCTACAAGTATAGAGACATACCAGCGTCCAGCCGGTGTTAGTTTTACCGTAATAGTAGAAGGAACACAGCTTGCTGGAATTTGTTTGCTCCAGCGAATAGGTAGCGGGTCATTGCACTTTGCCAGAAACACTTGCCCGTTTTTCCAACGGAAAGCTGACTTGGTGAACTCAGCGCTACCACCGTTGTGTTTTTTTTTGAAATTAGGGTACTTGGCTCGTCCCCCAAAGAAATTGGTAAAAGCTGTTTGAAGGTGTCTGAGTCCCTGTTGAAGAGGTACGCAACTAACTTCGTTGAGGAAGTCGAGTTCCTCTTCTTTTTTCCAATTCGTCAGCATCGAGGAAGTTTCTCTGTAGCCAACCCTCTCTTGACGCTCGTACCAAGCTTCCGTGCGGGCCGCCAAAGCCTTGTTATACACTAACCGGGTACAACCCATTGTCCGTCGCAAGAGATTTTCTTGCTCGACGGTCGGGTAGAATCGGTAGCGGTAGGCTTTTTCCATCTTCACGCTCTAGCACGTCTTTTGTGAGTTAGTCGCTTTGGTTTTGTGTCTTTTTGTGAAGCCGTCCTATAAGGACGGGGTTTCTACCCATTTTTCTGATGAGCGATCCCAGAAGAGCTATGATTGTAAAGATACTGGGGTTTTGCCCCTCCTATTGCGACATATTAATGGTTGCTGCCGATCGCGCGTAAAATTTTTTTGATAAAATTTTGTCTCGCAAGGAGGCGGCAACGCTTAAAAAACTGGCAATCTTTGTCAGCCCGATCGCAGAATTGACTCCCCCGACTTTACTCACGCCGCGCTGGCACGCCCGCTACGGCAAAATTATTTATCTATAAGACTCAGGTGAACAATAACCGTACTGTTTCAGATACTAAGCGAAGTTTCTATACGATTCACACTCGACCGATCAACTCAATTTACCGTCGAGTGGTGGAAGAGTTGATGGTAGAAATGCACTTGCTTTCGGCGAATGCCGATTTTCAATACGACCCGATTTATGCTTTGGGTGTAGTGACAGCTTTTGATCGATTCATGCTTGGGTACGCCCCAGAAGCCGACAGACTTTCGATTTTTAACGCTTTGTGCAAGTCCCTAGAAGACGATCCCGAACGCTACAAGCAAGACGCTCAGCGCTTGGAAAGCTTGGCAGATAGACTTTCCGGGTCAGAGTTGCTCTCGTGGCTCGATCGCTCCACCAGCTTTCAAGATACAGGAGATTTGCAAGCATCTTTAGGGGCGATCGCCAGCAACGCTCAATTTAAGTACAGTCGCTTGTTCGCGATCGGCTTGTTCTCGCTGTTAGAAAAAGCTGACCCCGACATGGTAAAAGACCAAGAAACGCGAAACGACGCGATCGCCAAAGTCTGTGTGGCATTGCACCTGCCTGAAGACAAAGTTAGTAAAGATTTAGATTTGTACCGCAGCAATTTGGAAAAAATGGCCCAAGCACGAATAGTGCTTCAAGATGTCATCCAAGCGGAACGGAAAAAACGCGAAAAACGCGAAACAAAAGTTACCGTCGGCCCCTCGGCTGACTCTTCTGACACCAACAATTAATCGTTTGAAGGAAGAAGGAAGGAAGGAAGAAGAAGGAAGAAGAAAGAAAGAAGGAAGAAGAAAGAAGGAAGAAGGAAGGAAGGAAGAAGGAAGAAGAAATTTTTTATTTGATTTAACAAATAAAGAAAGCTCTTAAATTTTAAGTTTTTTTCTTGAATTCTGGCTTCGGTCTTGTGCCTTCTGGCTTCTGCCTTCAGATGAATGTTAGAGGACTAAGGTGAAATGTCACACCCTCATCTACTTGTAGGGCGCGTTAGACTCCTTTATTGAACGACTATCGAGGATTTCGGGATAATAGAGCACCTTACTATATATGATGCCAGTTGCCTACGTCCTGTGTTAGTGGCTCATATCAAATCCGGTAGCATCATCAGGCGTAAAATCCAGTCAACAGTCAACAATCACGGACAGTACAACCGGAATTGATCTAATTTATCTGCGTTAATCTGTGTTGCATCTGCCCTCATCTGCGGTTAAAAAAAGAGAATGTATTAACCGCAGATGACAATCGATTAACGCTGATTCACACAGAGGTCGAGAATAGATATATGAATAATTCCGATGCTAACAGATTTGAGATCAGAAACTAAAAATCCCGCTTTCTGAATTGAGCGGGATCGACTTAATCAAAATAGAGCCGTTGGGAGTGGTACTACGGCTACTGCTCAAAATTAGTGGCGTTAGCTTGCAGCCAAGTGCTTAGCTGTGAAAGAACTTCGTTTCCAGAAGACTTGCCCAAAGCTGTAGGGTTTGGAGTGTCGGGCCTGTCCAAGTTGCGGGCGATCGCTGCGTTGACTTCTTTGGAAATCAAATCGTGAAGTTGCTCTTTAGCCCTAGCCCTTTGAAAGTGAGCGCCCTCTTCCGTCGTAGCGTACAGAGGTGGCAGCCTATTTAAAGCATAAGCGGCAATATCTCCCACATCCAGACTTAGGTCGCTCGTCGCTTCAATTTCGGCCACCCTAGCGATCGCATCGCTGAGTACCAACTCTTCCATCACGTTGATGAACTGTTTGCGTGGCAGAACCACAACTTCGCCAGTCAACAAAGAGCCCATCAGACGATCGAGAGCCATGTACTCTTCGATCGACAATTCCGAAGCCGTATTGCAGATCCGTCCCACCTCAGCTTCCATAGACGGCGTTAAATAACCGTCCTGCAAAGCTTGTTCAACAATTTTTTCAATACTCATATATGCGTCCCCACTCAACGGCATCATTAATAGAGTTTTTTTTGAAGACGCGATTGTTAGCGTCTTGAGATTCGAGTTTTGAGGGTTGAGTTGAGAAATTTTATACAAATCCTAACTCAATACGGATAACCCCTGAACAGTTATCTGCACACCCCAGCCACAAACTTACCCCATAATTGACGGCTTTATTCGTCAAAATCCGTAAAAATTCCTACTCAACTCCCTGAAGGCGCCAAGGTACAGGATCGACGGACTGCCCATGCACGTAAAGTCCCCAATGCAGGTGAGGGCCTGTCGAAGCCCCCGTTGACCCCAGAGCACCAATTACTTGACCGGCTTTCACGACATCGCCTTCCTTGACATCAATCCGGCTGAGGTGCATCAAAATACTTGCTACCCCTTGACCGTGGTCGATACCAACGACATTCCCGTGGATTTTGAACCCTTGGGATTCGCGTCCCACTAGAGACACCCGACCTGCTGCTGGTGCGACTACAGGGGAACCGTAAGCACCCGCGTAATCAACGCCGCGGTGGTAGTAGTCCTGAGCAAATACCCCATTATAATACCGCCGCACCCCGTAAATACTGGTGATTTCGCCGGAGTTGGGGCGCAACAATTTGCCGTCCCAAAATTTTTCGGGTGTCACCAGTGCTTTAAATGCGTCTACGCGATCAAACTCCGCATCTGTACCTTCCTCGTCTTTCCCAGGCGGTAGCCAGATGGATTGAGTGGGAAAATTTCGATCGCGCACTTGCACGCTCAATTTTTGCACTTGTCCGTCACCTGTGACTTGAAGAAGGCGGGCACCGGCTTTCTCAACCGGCGTCGTCGGCAGCAGGGCCCGAAAGCGTCCGTTGCCGATCGGAAACGCGGGGTAGTTTTTTTGCTGGAGAGAAACTTTGGGAGTTTCGCCACCGTTACCGTCAACCTGAATCATTACTGACAGCGTATCTCCCAGTTCGGGATTTTTCGGGGTCACAACTACCTGCAAAGCTTGCACCGGCAGGGCAAAACTTAGAATGCCAGCAACAATTCCCCCGATTGAACTGGCGGTTAGCTTGTTTGCTTTCAACTGCCGCCACCGCAAAATCAGACTTGTAATTATTTCCGTACTTAGCCCGCACTTGTCTCGATTCACAGTCATTACCATCACTAGCTGTCCTTAACGTTTCTCTCGCGGAGATATTTTCAACTATCTAGACTCACTATAGCAATCCTCAATCGGTCGATAGAAACAGCCGTAGTTCTGTTGACTGTTGACTGTTGATAGTTGATAGCTACCCCTACCTGGAAGGAAGAGGATTGGAGTAATGAATAGTCTTCTTTTAATTTCTCCCGATCGGGCTTTGGGCTTTAAACCAATTCTTTCTGGTAAAAAGCTTGGGAAACTCAAAAATTTGGAGATGAGAGACTAACTTAAATAAATACTTAACTTGAGGTGATAAGAATAATAAAAATTACCGTAGTGCGGGGAGGAAAACCCGCTTGAGGCAGACTGTCACCCTACCGTTTCCACCACAAATCCAGGAAAGCCGAAGTTTTAACCGAAACACTCTTCATCTATAGCCGGATGGGATTATATTTTATAATCCATAGCTACTCTTGCATAACTTTCCACAATTAGTATTAGTTATAGTTGACGGCGCTGCGACATAATTATTATTGTTAACTCGTCGGCTGTTAAATTAATTCTTTCTTGGCAGTTTACTTTCTTAGAACCTTCCTCAAAATTTCTAGTTGTAGCCTACTTTTTAGGAAAATACTACTGATTCCCAAATCTGAGATCTCCTAGCTAAAAGGGTATGAGATAAAAATCGAGAATTCCTCTAGTCTTATTACCGAGATTTATAGAGATTCAAAGGTAGCGGTGAAGCCATTTAAGGTTAAGCATTCTTCCATAAACTCTTCTACATCATTGACATCCTCAAGCTGATACTCCATGATGCGTTGAGCATCGCCTTTCATCTTTTTGGAAGAAAGAGGTGTAGCCGGATATTTATCTGCGATCGCTTTGAAAGCTTTAGAATGGGTATCCCAGCTTGCAGCAGAACATTTTATGATTAAAAGCCACATGATTAAATTCCTCATTAGGTTTGGTTAACTAATAGTCTGACCAAAGAAAAAGTTAGCTCGATAGTGCCGACAAATCAAGGGATTCTGTGGTTTGGAAAAAAGCTAAAAGCCGAGCCACTATGCGAGCGACACCACCCTTAACATTCGACTCAACATTCAAAGGCATCACTGGATCGTGGAGTGATAAGCGTAACAGAAACCAGCCGGATTCGCTAGCTGAGGTGCAGGAAATTCTCAGACCTTCGTAGTTATTGGGAACTATTTTCCAGTCTGCTTGCGTTGAGACAAATTCTTGCAGTTGCTCAATAACACGATCGCCGTGAGCCTTGAAATCATCTACACCAAGTTTAATCCGAAATTCTGCACTTTCTTCCGGTTCTTTTAAATTCGCAATTAAATCTGGCAAAGATTGGTTTGCTAGCTTTGACTTAGCCAATTCAATCAATAATTTGCTGACCAAATAAGCGCCATCATCCAAAAAGTAATTTTCTTTCAAAGCTCCATGTCCAGAGGTTTCAATCGCCAGCCATGATTCCTGTCCGGCTTCATTGAGGCGAACCGACTCGTCAATCACATTTTTGTAGCCGCGTTTAAAGCGATGGTGAATCCCTTTTATATCCTGTTCGATGAATTGTGTCAAGCCATCGGAGGTGATAGAATCGGTAACAATGGTAGAGCCTGGGTGTTCTTGTAATACGATCGCAGAAATCAAGGCAATTAAGCGATTGCGATTGAGTTCCTTGCCAACTTGATCGACGGCCGCACTGCGATCGACATCGGTATCAAAAATAATCCCAAAATCAGCTTGATGTTCAATTACCGCTTGACAAATCGACTGCATTGCCTGTTTATCTTCGGGATTTGGCACATGATTCGGGAAAGTACCATCGGGTTCTAAAAACTGACTGCCCGTGGTGTCTGCACCTAAAGGTTTTAAGACTTTATCAACATAAAAACCGCCAGCACCATTGCCTGCATCTACAACAATTTTTAATCCTGTCAGCGGCTGCTCAAAATTATCGGGATGATTGACTGATTCCCTAATCTTGGTGACAAATTGGTTAGCATAAACGGAGATAAAATCATGCTTTGTAATCTTACCTGGCGATGAGGCTGGCTGAAAGTAATTGCTTTGGGCTAGTGTTAAGATATCTGTAATATCCTGCTTTTGTAAGCCACCTTTGGCGGTGAAAAACTTTAAGCCATTTCGATTAAATGGCAAATGGCTAGCAGTGAGCATAATCGCGCCGTCGCAATCAAAACCAGGGGTAATTGTACTCATAAACATGGCGGGGGTTGAGGCCATGTCAAAGTCGTACACTGTTGCACCAACTGAGGTGATTCCCTCCATGACTGCTTGCATTAAGGTTGGCCCTGATAGGCGGCTGTCACGCCCGATCGCGATCGTTAATTCGGCCGCTGGCTTATTGACTTTTTGCACCAGCCAACTGACAAAGGATTTACCTAAGATTGTCGCAATTTCGGGCGTTAGGTTGACTGTTTCATTGGGAACGCCTTCGAGGGCGATACCGCGAATGTCTGATCCATTTTGAAGTTTTGTCCAGTTGAAGATTTGCATAATAATTGATGGTAAGTAAAAAGATCGGAGTCGGCGGTTAAAACCGATCGTACAAACTTTCGTTTGCCGCTAGACGGTTCGACTCAGCTTCGCCGAAATTCTTTCACGGACTAAGAAATAAAGACGGGAGAAATCTAGGATTTGGTATTATTAGTCATTACGGTGACAGAGTTTTTCAATTCAATCAGCTAAGCGGCATTTAAGTTGTATTTAAAGAAACAATCCCCGTCTTGTGGGTGGGATTTGAGCAACGCCCAAAATATCCAATTGAAATGTTGACCCGCTTACTGAGACTTTTGACCCCATCACCGCTAAGCTTAAGCTCTAATTCCTTAGTCGCGTTCAACGCTGTAAATGGCCTGCAAGCGGAACTCACCATGAGCGGGAACTTCCACAATATCTGTAGCTGCATTGGTAGTTTCTACGCAGAGTAAACGCTGATAATCTGCATCATCAAGGTCGGCCATACTTGCAGAAATTGTCACCCAGGGATTCCATACTACGACGGATTTACTACCCGATGATTTAATGCGAATCTGACGATTGAGGGCGCTATCGTCAATGACTAATTCCTTGGTGACATCAAGATAAATGCGATCGACTTCACCTGTAATTGCTACTGCACCCACTTGAGTTTTTTCGACACCACCATCAGCTTTATCAAGATACTGGCTATTTTCTAAACCCAAAACCTGCACCCGGTTGATATCGCCGACTTGGAAATAGGTGTGGAAAGCTTGGGTGAGGGGAAATGCTTTGTCGCCCTTATTGCGGGTGATTAATTCTACAGTGAGGCTGGTGCCGATCGTAATTGCGATCGCCAATTCAAAGGCTTGCGGCCAAATTGCTCTAGTTTCATCGGTATCCTTGAGTCCTAGAGTGACTTTGGTTGCGCCGTCTGGGGTTGTGGCGGTTTCCAGCACATTCCAGAGGCGATTCCGCACAAACCCATGACTCGGACGCCCCAAGGCTTCGGGATCTGGGCCAAACCAGGGCCAACAGATGGGTATACCGCCTTTGATGGCTTTCCCTTCGGCGTAGTAGGCTTTGTCGCTGACGAACATCAAGTCTGTGGTTTCGGTGGCTGGTTGAAAGGAGAGCACTTGACCGGAATACACAGAAATTAAGGCTTTGGCTTGACCGTTGTCGATGTGAATCATCGGGAAACCACCGTTTCCCGTGGCGAAGGTGAGGTGGCCGGCAATGCCGTAGTCTGTGTTTAATTGGTCAATACTCATGCTGTTAGCTTGGTGAATTGCTTTACAATTATCCGATATTATGGTTGCGAGATTGATTAGATTGTTGAGTTTGACCTGGGAGGGTGCGATCGACACAACGATGCCCTCAGAGAAACGAATTGGAGTGCCAACCGATCGCGAGGGGATGTGCGATCGAACCCACCGACGCACCTTGCTGATATCTGGGTAAGCAAGCTAATGCAGCAGTTGATCAAAAGACGGCGCAGCCGCAAAACCCCGCATCTTTTCGAGGGTGATTATCCGGCGACAATTGCCAGGGATGCGCCGCAAACACGGCTGTTTGCGCTGTCCGACTGACTGCATCGGCTAGCGTTGGGATCGAAACTTCACTTGTTAGCGACGGAGTTTCGCCGAAACCCGGTAAGTCCAGTGCGATCGCTTCCGGTTCGGCGTTAGTGAATCAAGCTATGGACGATCCAGGAACAGTTCAGCCTTTGAGCCGTATTCAATTGAGAATCGATCGACTCTGAGGCGCGCCACTTCACAACTCCTGACGAGTCGGGCGGATGATCATTTCGTTGACATCCACATCACCGGGCTGCTCAATGGCATAGGCAATCGCCCGGGCGATCGCATCAGCATCAATGGCGACTGAATACAACTGATTTATCCCTGATGCCGTCTCACCATGAGTGATGGTACTGGTTAACTCAGTGGCAACTGCACCGGGGGAAATGTTGGTAGAACGAATTTCACCGTTTGACTCCAGCCGCAGCCCTTCGGAAATCGCTCGCACGGCATACTTGGTAGCACAGTAAACTGCCGCCGCCGGAAATACTTTGTGTCCTGCAACGGACGACAAGTTGATTACATGGCCGGACTTCTGTTGGCGCATAGTCGGCAGCACCGCAGCGATGCCGTAAAGCACGCCTTTAATGTTGACATCAATCATTTGATCCCACTCATCGACCTTAATCTGGTCGAGGGGAGACAGGGGCATTAAACCCGCATTGTTGACCAGCACATCAATCCGTCCATAGGTTTCCAGCGTTGCGTCCGCCAATGCTTGCACCTGAGCGCGATCGGCAACATCGGTGACTCGATAGGCAACGGTGCCACCTGTTTTTTTGATCGAAGCCACCAAGTCTTTGAGCCTATCTTCGCGGCGGGCAGCAAGCATCAGTTTGGCTCCGCTGGCGGCTAAACGATGAGCGGTGGCTTCACCTAAACCGCTACTTGCTCCTGTAATGATGACAACCTTGTTTTGAATCTCAGACATATTCACTCCTGTTTGTTGATTAAATCGGCTCACCTAAAACCGATCGCAAATCCGCTTAATTACCAAGCGCGATCGTATTGAATTGGAGCAGGCACTGATTGACGTAGTTGCTTCGCAGCCCGCATCGGCCAATAAGGATCGCGCAGCATTTCTCTGGCAAGTAATACCATATCTGCTTGACCTGTACGGATGATGTGGTCGGCCTGCGCGGCTGCAGTAATCATACCAACGGCTCCGGTGGCGATGTTCGCTTCGCGTCGAATGCGATCGGCAAAAATAGTTTGATAACCTGCACCCGTCGGAATTTTTTCACCCGGTACAATTGCGCCTGAGGAACAATCGATTAAATCAACGCCCAGTGACTTTAATTTATCGCTGAGTGCAATACTTTGTTCAATGTCCCAACCATTTGGAAGCCAATCGGTTGCAGAGATGCGAACCCAAAGCGGTGTTCGATCGGGCAAAACATTTCGCACCGCTTGTACAACTTCACATAAAAACCGGATGCGATGCTCAAAACTGCCACCATAGTCATCAGTCCGTTGATTGCTCAAGGGAGACATAAATTCATGCAGTAGATAGCCATGAGCCGCATGAATCTCGATTACGTCAAATCCGGCTGCGAGGGCGCGTTGGGCTGCGCTGACAAAGAGTGTCGTCTGCTTCTGAATGTCTTCGATACTCAGAGCGGTCGGGGCGGGGCTATTGGGTTCAAAAGGAATGGCGCTAGGGGCGATCGAAGTCCATCCTCCTTGAGATTCTGAAAGCACATCGCCGCCATCCCACGGAGGCGCTGTACTGGCTTTTCGACCTGCATGAGCCAGTTGAATTCCAGCAACCGCACCGTTGCGGTGAATTAACTCGACGATTCGCGCCAACATTTCAATGTGAGCATCTTGCCAGATTCCCAAATCTTGTGGCGTAATTCGTCCTTCAGGCTCGACTGCCGCTGCTTCCGTCATCACCAGCCCTGCCCCTCCTACCGCTCGACTGACAAGATGAACCAAATGCCAATCATTCGCGAATCCATCCACGCTTGAATATTGACACATGGGAGAAACTGCAATGCGATTTCGGAAGCTAACGCCACGTTGATCCAATGGCTCAAATAAATGCGACATGGTTGTAAACCCGTGAGTTATATAAATGCACAGATGTCAAGTACAGACTTTCTTGACACTGGGAAGTTGACTGACTTCATTCCACCAAGTCTGCAGCGAAGAACTTTGCGCGATCGTTGCTTCGTACTCTGGGGTCTGCGAGAGGTAGGTGAAGACTGGAATTAGGTAGAAATCGGCAACGCTCAGTTCGTGACCGAGCAAATACGGACTGCCTAAATAAAGTTAGGGACTCCCTACTTTAGCGCCGTCTTTACAGGTGCGACGGCAGCTTTGTCCAACCTACATCCCTAATGGACTGGTCATTTTGAGGTATCAAGAGCAACGACACAATTACTTGTCTAAAACCTAAATCTTTAGTGTTAGCAAAACCGGGAATTACTAGAAAAAAACACCAAAGTGTCAGAGTAATTATCCAGTATATCGGGTAAATCCGCAAGTATGGCTTGACTAAAAACGATTTTAACTAATTATTTTTACCAAAAAAAATGGTTTAAAGCCGGAACCCATAAGCGGGAGAAATTAAAAGAAGACTATTCATTACTCCAATCCTCTTCCTTCCAGGTAGAGGTCGCTATCTTGCGGTCAACTGTCAACTGTCAACTGTCAACTGAACGATCGCCAATCTGTGAACGTACACCATGATCAAACCGCTCACTACAAAAAAGTAATCAACATAACTCCACCCAGCCTCAAATTGATTAAAAAAAGTAACTTGATTTAATCTGTCCGCCCTCATCAGGTTGAGGTGAAACATTACCCCCAATAAAGCCCCAATGCGTCGATCAACTTGCAAGAGGTTAAGCTTTTTGTGAGGAGTGAAACTCTTTAGCCTCAAAAAATACCGGGTTATATAGTTGCAGTTGCCCTGGCTCACCAACTACAGTCAACCCACTAAACATAGTCAACACATTAGATACTATAATATAACTTTATACTTTTTTCATAAAGTTGTGCAAGAAGACTTCCGACTGATCGTTGACTTAGTTCTAGTTCTCGCTGCTGCCGCTGCAGGAGGACTCTTTGCATCGCTATTGCGACAGCCGGTAATTCTCGGGTATCTCCTGGGAGGGATCGTAGTTGGGCCGGCCGGTTTGGGGCTGATTAAAGAATTAATTCAGGTAGACACCCTGGCTGAATTCGGGGTTGCTTTTCTGTTATTTGCCTTGGGAGTGGAATTTTCTTTCGCCGAACTCCAGAAAGTAAAAGCCATTAGTTTGGGCGGGGGGGGCTTGCAAATTGTGCTGACGATCGCCATTACTACTGCAATTTCCTTGGCTGTAGGTTGGGTAGAATCGCCCGCCCAAGGCGTGTTTTTAGGGTCGATTCTGTCGCTTTCCTCTACAGCAGTTGTACTCAAGTGCTTGATGGAACGCAACGAAAGCGGTACTTCCCACGGTCAAGTCATGCTGGGAATATTAGTAGTTCAAGATTTGGCCTTGGGGCTAATGCTAGCAGTTTTGCCGGCACTCAATCAGCCAGCAGAAGCGATCGGCATGACGGTAGCTTGGGCTCTGCTGCGGATCGGCTTATTTGCTGCAGGTGCTGTAATTGCAGGCATTTGGATTGTCCCGCAGTTGCTGCGCTATCTCGCGAAAACAGAAAGCCGCGAACTATTTTTGCTGGGAGTTGTGGTTCTGGCTTTAGGTATTGCGCTGCTGACAGAATATTTGGGTTTCTCGATCGAGATGGGCGCATTTGTGGCGGGTTTAATGATTTCGGAGGTGGAATATGCCGACCAAACTCTAACTTACGTTGAGCCTTTGCGAGATATTTTTGCATCCTTATTTTTTGTCACCATCGGTATGTTAATCGACCCGATGTTTCTCTGGAGCCATCTAGAAGTAATTCTGGGACTGGTATTTATAGTATTTGTCGGCAAATTCTTGATCATCGCGCCACTCGTTAGGCTATTTGGTTATCCACTAAAAACAGCATTGATCGTAGGTTTGGGCTTAGCTCAAATCGGAGAATTCTCCTTTGTACTCGCTAGTGCCGGTCAAATGATGGGGCTGGTTTCGCGGGACGTTTACCTGTTAATTTTAGGAACGACAGCAGTCACCCTCGTGCTAACTCCGTTTGTATTGAGAAGCGTGCCGCAGTTATTGAAATGGGCGGAAAATTTCGGGCCTTTGCAGCGCTATTTTGACGAAACATCTCAACCTGTGGCAATAGCTGAAACTTTGCCGGAACAAAATTATGTTGTGGTTTGTGGCTACGGGCGAGTCGGCAGAATTTTAGTCAAAATGCTGCAAAGTCGCAACTGTTCAGTTGTGGTGATCGACGAGTCAGAAAGTAGAATTCAAGAGTGCAGAATGCAAGGAATTCCTTACATTTACGGGAATGCTGCCAGCTTGCACGTATTGGAAGCTGCGCGGGTGGAACGGGCAAAAGCCATGGCGATCGCCCTTCCCGATCCCATGAGCACTCGCTTGTGTCTGAAGCGGGCTTTAGAATTAGTCCCGGATTTGGATATTGTGGTGCGGGCAAACCAAGATAAAGACATCGAACTGCTTTACCAACTGGGTGCCTGGGAAGTAGTGCAGCCGGAGTTTGAGGCCAGTTTAGAACTGTCTTCCCACTTGCTGGCTAGTATTGGGATCTCGGCAATGGCGATCGGGCGGGAAGTGCAGCAAATTCGCAGCAGCCGCTATCTGGAATTGCGGCCACCGCGCGAACCTTTGGCGATTTCGCGGGATTTGAAAGTGGCGGTTCGAGATATGAACAGCGAGTGGTACAGTTTGCCGCAGGGTTCTCCCATCACCAGCATGACTCTGGAAGAAACTAACTTGCGACAGTTGACAGGGGTCAGCGTGATGGCGATCGTCCGCGAGAATGGCGAGGAAATTGATTATCCTAACGGGAAGACAGCTTTGCAGCCGGGCGATCGGCTTTTTGTAGTGGGAGAACCGGAAGAACTCATCAGTTTTGAGTTGCTGGCGAAGGGGGAAGTTGCAGTGCCGCAGGGCGACAGTTCTTGCCAGTGGCTGAGGCTGCCAGCAAACAGCCCTTGGGCGGGCAAAAAACTGTCAGAGGTAGATGTACTCGCCCAGTACGGCGTGCAGGTGCGGGCGATCCGCCGGGAAGGGAAATTTACTCGCTGGCCGGACGGAACTAGCAATTTGCAAGAAGGCGATCGTTTGCTGCTGTGCGGCGGCTTCTACGAGCTCGGCTTGATGCAGCGGACGGCCTCACCGCCGGTGCCGCAACCTGCTTTAAAGCTGCCTTTGGTCAAGGCCCAAGTCATCGAAAAGCTGTTTAGCGATTAGTCAGCGGGCAGTTGGCAGTTGGCGGTTGTCAGTTGGCAGTTGGCAGTTGCCAATTGGCAATTGGCAGTTGTCAGTTGGCAGTTGACTGTGGTGAGCTTTCCAGCGAACAGTCAACAGTCAACAGCGAACAGTCAACAGCGAACAGTCAACAGTCAACTGCCCCATTCACCATTCCCCACTCTCAGCCGTTGGGTTTGAGATAAGCAATTGCTGGTCGCGAGATCAGAATTTGTGTTTCTGAGGGATCGAGGAGGCAAATGCAGCTATTATCCTGCCAAAAAATTCTGCCAGCTATTAAGTCGCCGGTCAGGAGTTTGATCTCCACCTGTTGTTTGTCTTTGATGTAGCTTTGTATTAAGCGAATGCTGGGCAATCCGGTTTCAAATTCAGACATAGTTCAGAAAAATATAGTCAAATATTACCTTAAACCATATTCTTCTGTTTATACCGTTTAACCCTTACTGCCGCAATTACAAGTGCCTGTACCCGATGAGAGAGAAACCAGTTGGCGGTTACTTTTCGACTGATATTCATTGAGCCATTGACATCAGCATTAATTAGATATCCCTGTAGAGTTATAAAAATTATATTTGTTTATATTTGACTAGAAAGGACTATAAATTGCATAAAGTTTTATAATACTGGGAAATGGGTAATTTGGTAATCAAATTATCTAATCAGTTTTAACCAAAAGAGGTTTGTTTTTTATGCCGATCGAGTTTGCGAAGTATCACGGACTGGGCAATGATTTTATTCTGATTGACAACCGCCACTCCTCGGAACCGGTGATAACACCAGAACAAGCTGTCGAAATGTGCGATCGACATTTTGGCATTGGCGCAGACGGCGTGATTTTTGCTCTTCCGGGTCAAAATGGCACTGACTATACGATGCGGATTTTTAATTCCGACGGTTCGGAACCGGAAATGTGCGGCAACGGGATTCGCTGTTTGGCTAAGTTTATCGCCGATTTGGAATCGAAAGAAGTTCACCCCCCCCAACCCCCCCTTGCTAAGGGGGGGAGTGAATCTAAGAGTGAGTACCGGATTCACACCGGTGCGGGCGTTATTATCACCGAATTGCGATCGGACGGTCAAGTTAAGGTGGATATGGGAGTTCCCCGGCTGCTGGCTGCGGAAATTCCGACAACTTTGGCCGCACCGGATGCTAAAGCTATTGATGTGCCGATCGAAGTAGACGGTAAATCTTGGTCTGTTACCTGTGTCAGCATGGGTAATCCTCACTGCATTACTTTTGTAGACGATGTTGCTGCTGTTGCTTTAGAAACTGTCGGGCCTGTGTTCGAGCACCACCCAGCCTTCCCGCAGCGCACAAATACCGAATTCATTCAAGTAATACGATCGGACTACGTAAAAATGCGGGTGTGGGAAAGAGGCGCAGGTGTTACTCTAGCTTGTGGGACTGGTGCTTGTGCTGCTGTGGTAGCTGGAGTGTTGGTCGCTAAGTGCGATCGGGCAACTGCTGTTGAGCTCCCCGGTGGCGTTTTGGAAATCGAATGGGCAGAAGTTTCTGGGCGGATTTACATGACCGGGCCGGCACAGCAAGTATTTACTGGCTTTATTGCTAATTAGTGTGTTAACAGTCAACAGTCAACAGCGAACAGTTAACAGTTAACAGTTAACTGTTCAAACAATGAAAATCTCAAATTGAGTAGGTGGACTTGCATGGCTGGAGGTATTTATCTGATTCAGGACGACGACAGGCTGGTTGAAATGATGGAACAGCCCTACGACTCGGAAGACCAGTTACAAGACTTGCTAGTAACTTATCCTAACTTGATCGCCGGAGACCAAATCGATCGGGCGACGGCGCGCAGGTGGCTGTTAATTTCGCGGGAAGCAGCAGCGCCCACCGATGAGGAAACAGCCGTCCAGTGGTCGCTGGATCATTTATTTCTCGACCAAAATGCAGTTCCTACTTTGGTGGATGTCAGGCGCACTCCTAATGCCGAACTGCGGCAAAAAGTTTTGGGTCAGTCGATCGACTATGCTGCGAATGCGGTAGTTCACTGGCCAGTCGATTCAATTATTGCTCTGTTTGAAGCTAATTGTCGCGATCGGGGCCGCGATCCCGAACAGATTTTTGAAGAGTTTCTGGGCGCGGATGCTAATGAAGATAGGTTTTGGCAGAAGGTTAAAACTAATTTGCAAGCGGGTAAAATTCGCTTAGTGTTTGTCGCTGACGAGATTTCCGCTGAAATGCGCCGAGTTGTGGAATTTCTCAACGAACAAATGGACCCGGTTGAAGTTTTTGCACTGGAAATTAAGCAGTATGTAAGTGAAGACGGTTTGAAAACATTGGTTCCCAGAGTCATCGGCCAGACAGCCGAAGCACAGCAGAAAAAATCCAGCGCAACGCGCGAAAGAAGGCGCTGGGATGAATCGTCATTTTTTGCGGAAATCAAGGCTAGACGGGGCGCGGACGAGGCGCAAATGGCAAGAGAAATTTACCTTTGGGCGAAAAGTCAAGAACCCGAAGTTCAAATCCAGTGGGGAACGGGGGACGCCTACGGCGGTTTTGCCGCCCAATTGCCTCAAAAGGGAAGAAAACCCTATCAGTTATTCACTGTAGATATTGCTGGCAGAATGGAGATTTCTGCTGATAATTACGGTTCCAGGCCACCGTTTAATGTGGAACAAAATTGGCTGGAATTGAGAAGTAAGCTGAGTTCGATCGGTCTGTCGTTACCTACGGAACCTGGGGAAAGAAGGTCGCCGAGTCTGGCTTTGTTTACTTTGCAGGATGAAGCTGCCCTCAAGCAAGTTATCGAAACTTTTGACTGGGTGATTGAGCAAATTAAAACCTTATAGTTACACTCAGAGATGATCGAAACGGAGGACACGGCAGTGCCGTTTCCCTACCGCCATTAATTGTAGGGAAACGGCATTGCCGTGTCCTGACTGTGGGTAATATTAATTCCGAGGCTACGGGATTTGATATGACGTACCCTACCCTATGTGCTGGGTAGTATGTATATGCCCGGTTCAGTGTCTGCCCCAGGAAGAATTTCACGGCTGCTTTTAACACCTTTACTTTCGCACAGATTTGCAAACGATTCTAAACCTTCTAATCTTGCTGAAAGTTCACTCAACCCATCCAAATATTCAGCTACAGCAATTTGGCGATGTGTCCATGTTTGATCAAATTTAGCAGAATTATAGGACATTTCAAACTCTACATCAACATAATTTTTTTTGCCTCGGATTTGGTCAGGAGATAAAGTGCGATCACTTGGTGATATTTCCGTAATTCGTTCTACTCGTTCTGAGGTAATATGGTTCTTAAACCGAGAATTAGTAAAGCGATAAGCAGTAGATAGATAAGGGTTTTCATCATTTATTAGTGCCTTACCCCATCTTTCGGCGACTTGTTTAAATTGGGGGATTTGTAACGCCAGTAATTCTTTAGCTTCTTGATGTTTCCCTATTTCTAAGAGAAGATTGGCTTCTGTTGCTATGGCTACAGCCCAACCTTGAATAGAAACATCAGCATTAAGCATAATTTCAGCATCTAATTCTGGGGTAGCTTGCATCGCTTGATTACTGAGAAATAATCCCACACTAGAAGCTGTTTTAATGGCAGATATCGGTGATTCATCAGGAAAACGAGAGCGAACGTCAAGTTCAGCTTTTAAAGCTGCAATTTCTTTAATTAGCATGGCTTGATGAAGATGGGAAATAGCTTTAGCAAGGCTTTTTTGCTTTTGGCGGCTGTCTTCTACCAATAAATACAGATATGCCAATTGTTCAGAGATAATATCTAAGCGATTATCAATCCGGTTAAAGCCTTCTTCCATTGACTGTTGAATGTGACCTAAAGTTTTTTGTACTTGGTGCAGTTTAGAGCCCATATAGGCAAAGCCAGCAATACTGATACCAAGGTTTAAAACACTTGCGCCGGCAGCAATTTGACTTAGCCCCATCACTGAGGATAAGGTTTTTTCAAAGCGGATTAATTTACTATCAATACCGATTAATTTATGATCAACACCTATTAATTTATGATAGGTAAGCCCATGACCAATAATATCAATTCCTCCCAAGATGGGGGAAAAGGGAACAGTCATCAGTTTGCTAGTCAGTCCGGGAGTTTCGGCTAAATGGCGGACAATTTGACCAGCCTTTACAGTTCCCGCAGCCCATCTAATAACGCTTCCATAGCGTTGCATGGAACCATCAAGTAAACCCTTGATAATTTCTGGATTTTTAACTAAAAGAGTGGCATCAATCAGCATTTTACTTTCTCCTGTTTAGCGATTATAAACTTCAAGGTTTTCGTAGGCTTCTATTTGCAATCTCTCAGAAAGTTTAACATCAACTTCTAAATCAGCTAATTTACGGAAAGCATCATATCTATCGAGTTGATTGACATTAGGCTTAAATCCACCGTCATCTTGGTGGAGTTTAATCTCAACCAAGTAAATGTTATATTCTGATTCTGCTCCTTTGGCGACTGAATACTCATTGATATCAGGTCTTTTCTGAGAAAGTTCAGTTTCAGATCCTAGCCATAAATATCTCGTAATTTGGTAAAGTTGTTCTCCCTCACTAACATCAATATGCTTTTTGTCTTTGAGCGATTTAAGAAAGTCTGCGTGCGAGGCAGAAACGACTAAAACTAAAATTGAAGATTCTTTAGCATTTTCCTGAACTAGAGGAGTTTCAACTGGCGTAGATTGATGATTCAAATATTCTCTAGAAGTTGGCTGTTGTGATTGTAGTTCTTCTTGTTTCTTGGGAAAAAGTGCTGCTCCTCCGAGTGTTGCTCCGAGTGTTGCTCCGAGTGTTGCTCCTACTGCTCCTCCTACTGCTCCTCCTACTGCTCCTCCTACTACTGCTCCTACTACTACTTTTGCGAAACTCTCCATATCCCTAGATTCCATTTTTCAACTCCTGAATTTCATTAGGTTTAAAACTTGCTTCACTGACGAAAAATCTCTTGTAACTTTTCACAATCTGCTGTTGCATGATCTTTTTTAACTTCAAACTCACGCCAAAACTGTTTTTCTTGCTCAAAATTGCCCTCAATAATACTTGATTGTTGCTGCAAAGCACGTTCAGCTAGATTGGTAATCTCATCAACGGATTCTTTAAAGATATCACTAACATAATCTAACCGTTGGAGAATCCACTCACGCAAAATATCCCACAAACTCCCTTTCCCTTCCTCAATTCCACTTGACCATTGTTTTGCCATTAAGCCTGGAGACGGAAGGAAAAGTTCGATGTATTCAACATCTTGGGTAATATCACGAGTTACTGCTTCTTGGTAAGTACGAGTTACAGGTCGTGTTTTTGTTCTCGTTTTTGTTGTTTTCAAGCAAGACCCTTCCTGATAAGATTCTTCATACTTCTCCTGTTCTGTTTTGGTGCGTGTTTCGTCTTCTGTTTTTTGTCCAACTACTTCGGTTTTTTTAGAACGGTTTTGCTTGATATTATTATCTGAAAACTCAAAAAATTTTTCTGGTAAAGTTGGCAAGTTTTGAGCTAACTTTTTGCGTAAATTACTGATGGCTGCTTTTTCAAGATTAAGCGAAGAAAAATTGCCCTCGGTCAGAAAAAGTTTTAGTTTCTTAACTTGTTCATCAACTAATGATTCTAAAGCTTGATCAAACTGTTTTGCTTTTAATTGTAGAACAAACTCTGCCCTTGCAGATAAAGCTTCTCTCATCGTGTGATATAGCAAGCGAACATAGCGTTCATCATGTTCAAGTTCTTTTTTCCCCTTATCATCATCAGCCAGTATACGCTTAAGTAAGTATTCTGACTCTGAAGAAAATTTAGTGAGTCTTCGACTAACATTATCATAGGCTTTAGAAATATCATCAGCTAATGGGGGGGATGTCACTTCTCCTAGTTTATCTCTGAGTTCAAAAGCTCCTTGATTATTTTTAAAAGCATCAAGAACAGGAACAATTAAAACTTTCATTAAATCTCCTTCTACTTCTCGAACAGCATCATAAATCTGCTGAAATCCCTTACGCCCTTTTTTTACAGCATCTTGTACAAGTTGATCATTAGTCGTAGGGTGGTTTTTCTTCAAATTTTCGATTAATTCCTTAATTTCTCCATTAAATTGTTCGCCGGTTGTTTTTATACTTATATGTAATTCTTGACGAATTTTAGCAATGTTATCTCTTTCTTTTTGAACTTGATCTTGATTGTAAATTTTTCTGGTTTGAATCAGAATTTTTAGAGATTCTGCTAAAGCATTATAATTGGCGAATACTTCCAACAATGCAGGAAGTATTACCAGTTCAGCAAATGATTCTTGAACCCGCATACGGAAACGATCCCAAAGTTCTCTACCTCCACTCCATTCTAAAGAATAGTGGAGAATTTGCCGCATGGTTTCATCATCAATAGCCTCATTGTCTTCTACCCGCTCATCAATATCGCCAAACCACTTCTTTAAATTGCGGTTCTCCTTAGTATTTAATCTAATAACTCCCGCACAGTCTTGAAACATAGCTTTAAGGAGTTTTAACCGTATCTCCTGACTCATCACTGACGGTTCGTTAAAAGCTCCTGAACCCCAAGCACACTGAGCATAATATAAAAGACGAGCATTAAAAGGCAGAACATCAGGAAGTTCTGGAAGCGATAAGACCTCTTTAATTTCTTCTCTTAACTTATCAATCCGCTCTGATAGGGGTAAATCATCGGTTCCTAGGTTATCGACCCGATTTAAGATAAAAATAATCGAATCTGTGCGACCTTGTAGATATCCGACAACTGTCTTTAATTCTTCCAATAGGCGTTTTCTGTGGTCATCATCTACCTGCATATAGTCTAAAGCCACTAAACTAAAAGCTTTATTAACTTGCTTTTGGATAGTTGCTAAGTTAGTCCGGTCTTGAACTGATTTCAATCCCGGTAAATCAATCAATTCAACTCCGATTCCGTTGGGTAAGCCCAGTAAAGAAGCATCACAAGCAGGTAAAAGAGGAACATGAGCGGTTATTTGTGGCGCAACATACTCACGCTTTTTCCGCGCCGCGTGATAGGAGTGCATCACGGTGCTAATTCGCTGGTATAAATCCTCATCGCTTAATCCCGTCCATTCACCAGCATCCCAAGCAGCATCTTCCGTTTCCGCAATCATTAATCTCGGTTCTTGAGAATGTTTGATGGTTAATACACCCCCACTCATTTCTCCAGCTTCAATCGGTGCGATTTTCCGACCAATCAGCGCGTTAACAATCGTTGACTTTCCAGAGGAAGTTGTGCCAAGAGTAGCAATCCGAAAACTAGGATTTTCTAGGCGTTGGACGGCTTCTTGATAAACAGTTAAAAAATCCTGTAGGCAAGATTGAATCCCCGAATCAGCAAAAACATCCGGGGAGGAGTTGACTAAGCTAGAGACTGAGTTGCCTAATTCTTGTAAAAGGTTGCGGGTGTTGTTTAACTTAGATTCAATTACGGGCATAGCAAAAATGCTTTCTTAATGATCTTTGTTAAGTATAACTAAGGAGACACAGCATCGCACCTCGTATATCCACGGATGTTTTAAACCTTGCCACAAAATAAAGAGTGACTCTTAAATCAACTTGTAGAGTGCCTCGGAGATTATTTCGATTTTAACAGGTTTATTCTGCTTCGCCGCACCCTACGCACTAAGCTGTCCCGCACCTTGCGTTGTATTTTTCGGGCGGGCGGGACACCCCACAATAATTTCATCAAACTTGACTGTACAATTTATATGCGCCTGAGCTTGTTAATCTCATTATTATGTTTAGGGGGTAATGGGTGTCACCCTCAACATAATAATGAGTTGATGCAGAGTGAGCGGCCGATCGCCAATTACCAATAACCCATGACTATTGATAGCGAATGTTTGCTTGTTTCAAGCGTCGCAATGCTTCTCCCAGTCGATCGCAATCTGCAATTAAACTAATTCTCACATAGCCTTCGCCGCCCGGCCCAAAAGCATTGCCAGGAGTCACCACAACACCAGTTTGCTGCAAAACATTCAGGGCAAAATCGGTAGAACTCATCCCCGGAGTGCAAGGAACCCAGAGATACATCGCCGCCAGAGGTTTAGGAATATTCCACCCCAATTCTGCTAATCCTTCAACCATAAAATCGCGGCGAGTGCGGTAGCGTTCCTGTACTTCGTGCAAGTAACTGTCGGGCAATTGCAGCGCTGTTTCTGCTGCTGTTTGCAAGGCGGAAAATATACCGTAATCTAGGTTAGTTTTTAAGGTTCGCAAACCTTGAATTATTTTGCTGTTTCCTACTACAAAACCGACTCGCCAGCCGGCCATATTGTAAGTTTTGGACATGGTGTGAAATTCAACACCGATTTCTTTACCGCCGGGAATTTCTAATAAACTGGTCGGTTGATAGCCGTCAAAGGCTAATTCCGCATAGCACAAATCGTGAACCAGCAAGATTTGATGTTTGTGCGCGAAAGCAACAATATCTTTATAAAATTCGCGGGGTGCTGTTGCTCCGGTCGGATTGCTGGGATAATTGAAATAGAGGATTTTGGCTTGTTCGGCTACGCTGTCGGGAATGTCGGCTAAGTCAATTACCCAGTCGTTTTCTGGCTTGAGGATAATGTTGTGAACTTTTGCACCGGCGATAATCGGGCCGCGAAATAATACGGGATAAGCGGGACTCGGTACTAATACTAAATCGCCGGGATTGATGTAGGCGATCGCAAAATGTGCTAAACCTTCTTTGGAACCCAACAAAGGCAATGCTTCGCTTTCTGGATCGAGTTCAACATTGTAGCGACGGCTGTACCATTTGGTAATTGTGCGACGGAAATTGGCAGTCCCTTCAAAGGGTGGATAGCCGTGATTTGCAGGATTTTGGATGGCTGCGACAGCGGCTTCTACTACTGGTTGAGGAGTGGCACCGTCGGGGTTTCCCATTCCTAAGTCTATTAAATCTAGTCCTTGTTCGCGGGCGCGGGCTTTGAGTTCGTCGAGACGGGCAAATACGTAGGGCGGTAGTGTTTGCAACCTGTCAGCAGGGCTAATCCAATCCAAAGTCATTTGTTTTTTGTCAGTTGTCAGTTTTCCTGGTTTGTAGTCAGGATTTCAGTCCTTTCTATCACAATACGGTTTAGTTAAGTTAACAATGTTTATTCCCCGAATATCTCCCTAAATCCCCCGGATAGTCGGGGGACTTTGAAAGCTTTCTTGTCGCCCCCTTAAGAAGGGGGGTTAGGGGAGATCGGACTTAACGGAACTGTATTGCTTTCCAGCACGGTTTTTTCAGGACTAAAGTCCTTACTACAAAAGGTTTTAATGCTTGATTTTCAATTCTCCCACAGGTGCGGTAGTAGAAACCATCGCCGCCATTAATTGTTCGGGTACGACTTTAAACGGCAGTCTGTGGATGTCAGAGTCGGGATTGCAGGCTATGTCGGCGGCCTGCTGCAATTGTGTGAGACTAACGTCTCCGAGTCCTAGATTGTCTAAAGTTTGGGGCAATCCAATCTCGGCGTAGAATTTTAGCAGTTGCTGTCTGGCGCTAGCGGCAAGTTGATTGTTTTGCAGCATTTCTTCTAGTCGCAGTTGTACTAAAATGCCGTAGGCGACTTTTTCGCCGTGCAATGTGCCGTGACTTGCTAATAGATGAGTTAGGCCGTTGTGGACGGCGTGGGCGGCGACGGTGCGACATTGGGCTCCGCCGATGCCGCCAATTACTCCTGCTAGCAACACGGCTGCGTCTGTGACTTCTTGCCAGGTTTCGCTACCGGGTTCTTTGAGGGCGGTGGCTGATTTTTGAAATAAAATATCTCGCAGGATTCTAGCTTGTTGGACGGCGGCAATGATCATTGTCTGTTCGGAGTGTCCGCTGCTGACTGATGCTTCGTACCATTTGGCGATCGCATCTCCAATTCCTGCTACTAATGTTCGTTCAGGTGCCGTTTGAATTAAGCTGTAATCGAGGATTAATAAGTCGGGACATCTGGCTAATGTGACATCGTATTGGAACGCGCCTTGTTCTGAATAAATGTTAGAAAGGGCTGTCCAAGCGGCACAGGTGGCTGCTGATGTGGGTATGGTGACGATCGGGATTTTGCACTGATAGGCGACGAGTTTGGCTGCGTCTAAGGCTTTGCCACCACCAACTCCGATGATGAAATCGGCTTCATGGCTGGCGGCTGCTGCGCGGAGGGTTTCGAGGCTGGTTTCGCTGCAATCGTTGCCGTATTGTGTTTCGGCGGATTGTAACTGCTGCTGTTCGAGGATTGGTTGCAGGTAGGGTTTGGCGGCGGCGAGGGAGTTGCTGCCGCCGACGATTAGCGGCCGCTTTCCGAAACGGGCGATCGCATCTCCGGCTTGGGCGATCGCCGATCGACCCCGCAATACACAGGCGGGAGCAATTGTCAAGGAATAAATTGCAGTTGGGGTGGCGGTTTTAGTGCTTTGGGTTTGAGTCATCGAACCACTGGATAAGTGACGAGAAGGTTGACGCTTTGCAGGATTGCTGGATTTTCTAGGATAACTCTAATCTATGCGGAAATGGTAAGTTTTATAAAGTTTTTATTAAGTATTGTTGGGCTGTTGGGGGATGGGCTGGGGGAGTTGGAGGGGAGTTGGGGAGTTGAGGGCGATCGAATTATCATTAAAATTGAGGCTTAACGTACAAATCCTAGACTTGTTTCACTGCTGCTGCATCTGGTTGAGAAATTTGCCCGATTTTCGCTAGCAACAAAAACTTTTCCAGACAATCTAATCTAGACAAACGTACTGTAGTCATCATAAAGTCCTTCGTCTTCGGGTGCGTAGCCTTTCAAAAAAGCGTCGTGGCTGCGAGTGTAACATTTCTCAATTAAATACTCCTCGCCATC
Source organism: Microcoleus sp. N9_A1 (assembly GCF_036701795.1). Classification (NCBI taxonomy): domain Bacteria; kingdom Bacillati; phylum Cyanobacteriota; class Cyanophyceae; order Oscillatoriales; family Microcoleaceae; genus Microcoleus; species Microcoleus sp. N9_A1. The sequence continues at coordinate 107,211 of NZ_JAUBRI010000005.1, read as the reverse complement.
GAGTACCGAAAACTCGGTTAATTCAGGATATGTCAAAAAATCTTCGGCTGTAGCAGGTATAAATGGTGCTAGTATTTTATGGCGTTCTGCTATTGGCAGGCTAGCAATTTGTCTAAGTGATAGCTTGAGAGTAGGTGCGGTTGTTGACGAACTGTTAGACTCAGAACTTTCGCTAGATAACTGCTTTTTCTGTTCCGCTTTTTGCACGAGGAATTGTGCAAAGTCGAGCACTTCTTGTTGTTTCTCCCTTGGCAACTGTCGCAGATTCTCTAACACTGCTTGCTCAAAATTAATTGTTTCTGACATTTCAATTACTTTCCCTAAGCGTTTATCGGTTGATTTATTACGAAGTCAAATTTTGTAGTTCCATATTTGCAAATCGCGCCATAATTTTCATCTTTCCCTGTTACTTCACCCATCACACCGCCAAATCTTGATACTCCCACCATTACTGCCACTAACCAGAGTGTTTCCATCCGGGCTAAAACTGACCGAATTAACCTTGTTTGAATGCCCTGTGAGAGTGCGATTTTCCTGTCCGGTTTTCAGATTCCAAAGCTTGATAGTATTGTCATTACTTCCACTTGCAATATTTTGTCCCTCCGGGCTGATGACAAGGGAAAAAACCCCGTGTGAATGCCCTGTTAGAGTGCAAATTTCCTGTGTGGTCTTCAGATTCCAAAGTCTGATAGTCTTGTCTCCGCTACCACTAGCAAGAATTTGTCCATCCGGGCTGAAGGCGACAGAATAAACTGACTCTGAATGCCCAGTAAAAGTGCAAATTTCCTGTCTGGTTTTCAGACTCCACAGTTTGATAGTTTTGTCCCAACTGCCACTAGCAATATTTTCTCCATCCGGGCTGATAGCGACAGACATAACCAGGTTTGAATGTCCAGTGAGAGTGCGGATTTCCTGTTTGGTTTTCAGATTCCACAGTCTGATAGTATGGTCACCACTGCCGCTAACAAGAGTTTCTCCGTCTGGACTAAAAGCAAGAGACCGAATTAAACCTGAGTGACCCTTGAGAGTGCTAATCTCTTGTCCAGTTTCCAGATTCCAGAGCTTAATTTGTTGGTCAGAACTTCCGCTAGCTAAAATTTTTCCATTAGGGCTAATGGCAACGCAATAAACCGCACCTGAATCCCCAGAAAAAGTACGAATCAGCTCTCCTGTATGGAGATTCCAAAGTTTGCTGCAATTTCCACTGCTGTTACTAGCAAAAGTCTTGCCATCTGGACTAATAATTACGCAATCAACAGATGACATAGCTACGCCATTAAGAGTTTTTACACATTTGAAGGAGTAAGCTTTTCTAAGGATTTTTTCTTCTATTTGTTGTTGGCGTTGAGCTTCGGCTTTGGCAGCTTCTTCTATTTGGTGTTGGCGTTGAGCTTCAGCTTTGGCAGCTTCTTGAGATTGACGTTCAGTCTCTACTTGCTCAATCAGCTTTTTCAACTCCTGTTCATACATTTCTCGCTGTCGCCGCTGAATATCCTGAAGAATATCAAAATAAGGTTTCACCCATTCTTCTGCCAAGCCCTCTTCAGCCAATTCATCCCTTAAATTAAACAACTGAGGTTCATAGCCAGGGTCAATATTGAGATAATACAAATCCGCTAAAAATCCCGCCAGCAATTTGTGAATCGCTACAATCAACTGCCGAATCATGCGGAGGGCTTTTTTCTCACTTACCCCAGATGCTAAAAGTGCATCTTTTGCCTCTTCCCAGTCAAAAACTTTGGTAGAAAACAGGGATACTTCCTGATTGTTGAGGAATCCCCAAAAGCCGACGCGAAAAGTTACGGCATAATCGCTGATATCGCTATATAAAATTGTAGTTGGAACCGGAGATAAAATTCGCTGCAAGCGTTCCACATCAATATCACCAATCGACTCATTGAAATAGTCGCTATAAAACTTAACTGGGCGTAAGACATCCTGTTGAGGATAATGCTGTCTGAGAAAATCTCCCACACTTCTCATCTCAATTGGCAAATCTTCACAGAAGGTTTCCGGGCATCGCTTGCTAATTTTTGGCGGTGACAGTAAGATTAAGAGGCGATGTTGCTGCTCAAGTAAAATCTGCTTAGTTTCCTCTCGATTTAACTTAGAAAACCAAGTATCTTTATCCCAAATTGTTTGAATTTCAGCCAGCTTGACCTGAATATCTTTTGCTTGCAATTCCCGCATCAAATCCCGCTGCAAGGCTGCCAGCTTCAGTCGATCTTGCTGTTCCTGTTCCTGCAACTCAAGGCGACGCGCCGTTTGTGCTACTTTCAGCTTTAACAATTCGTTATCTCTGGCATCTTTCGCTTTCGCGTATTCGATCATTTCCTGGGAATAACGCTGTTTTGCTTCCTCTATCTCAGTTGAATCGGAGAATATCTGATTGGGATCGGGAATTAGAAATTCAACCCACTGTTGAGATTTATTGCTGAGGGTTTCTCCTAGTTTGTGGCCGATATTTCTGGCAATGGGTGACAGCACTTCCAAGATTAAGGGAGCGATAGCGTCGATGATTGCGTTTGCGAACATAAATGTGGGTGAGGATGCGGTTATTAATAGTGTAGCAGGATGTTAGGAGGTATAATTCGGATAGCTGCCAGATATTCTGCACTTGTTGATTTTTAGATTTAATTTCATCATTGATAGTCCTGGACGCAGAAACCAGGTTTTTTACGGAAATAACGTTACATTTTTTACCGGCAGGTAAAACTCGATCGCTCGCCCGTTTCCCATATCCTAGAAAAACACAGGCACGGCCAAGGCTCAAATCAGCTCGGGCTCGATCGCCTTCTCTGTGCGATCGCGCAGGAAACCATCCCTAGTTTATGATGGTTGTAACAGAATTTGTGGGATTATGATTTCTGTGCAATTAGCCTTCTTGCCTTCATGCCAACGAATGATTCTGACCTACAAATCCAAGCACGAAGAATTCTAGACGCGCTTGCTTTCATTCCTTTTGAGCAATGTCAACCCTTGACCCGTGGGTTTGAGAGCATTCCTGCGCGTCCTGGCATTTATGCAATCAGGCACAGAACTGATGGATTGCTCTACATCGGTAAAACCAAGAGCTTACGAGGTCGCTTCAGTGGTGGGCACAAAGCTTTTTTGTGGGCATGGCTCGATAAATATAGCGATGAAGACATACGGATTGCAGTACAGACAATTTCTCACGCTTGAGAACCCTGCGTTACTATTGGAGCTAGAAGCCATCATTCTAAGAGCTGCTGAACCCCCTTACAACGTCCAAATTCCAACTGAGATGTAAAGCCATGCAAGCCAAACTTCAAGAGCAACTTTCCCTCGCTGATGCCGAAGTTATTTTAGGACGTTTTCCTGAGCGAATTCGTGCTGCCCTAATTGCTCGTGCTGCTGAAATTGAATACCCAATCGAAGCAGTCATTGAGATGGCGATCGCTAGTTTCCTTGACACAGAGGCATTAGGTTTTGCAGATTGCAAACCAGGACGCGGACAATAACAGCGTCAACTGGCGATCGCAAATACGCAGCCAATCGCTCCGATCGAGGGGCTTTACACTGTTTGATGCGTTCTTTGTCGATCGCGATTCTCAGGAAAAGAGCTAGTCACAATATGCTCTGCTTTGATACCAGTCTCAATCAGCGATCGGCTTAGCCCTTCCTCGAAGTTATCCTCTTCAATTACCACTTGACGATCGACATTCGCGAGCATGAAGCTGAAACAATGCTTCTAAATTATATCAAATCCGTTAGCCTCGGAATAGTAAATTAACAGTTGACAGTTGACAGTTAACAGTTAATATCATGTATGAGTGCAACCGGAATTGATATGATCTGTCAGTATTGTAACATTAAGCTATTCACCTCTAATTGCTGGAGTTCAATCTATGAGAAAGCCACAAACTGTTAAAGCTTTGGAAGACCTAGGACGGGTTAAACTCTCTAAGAGTTTTTTCATGCGTGAGTTTCTTTATTCAGAAATCTCTCAAATTGAAGGTATCCCTAACATTCCTAGCGATCCTAACTTGGCGATCGCAGCCGGAAAGAATTTGTGTGAGAGGGTGCTTGAACCAATTCAAGATGCGCTTGGTCGGATTAGTATCCGTTCAGCCTATCGTTCTTGTGCGGTGAACGCCAAAGGAGCAGAGAATAAAAATCAGTACAGTTGTGCCAGTAATGAGTACAACTATGCAGAACATATCTGGGATGTAAAAGATTCAGAGGGGTATATGGGAGCAACAGTATGTATTGTTGTTACATCATTCATCCCTTACTATGAACGCACTCAAGATTGGACAGCATTGGCATGGTGGATACATGACCACATTGATGCTTATGCAGGAATGACCTTTTTCCCAAAGTATGCAGCGTTCAACATTAGGTGGAGCGAGAAACCTAATGTTTCAAAAGTAATTGATAGCTACGTAGAAAACCCGCACACTGGTAAGAAGAGCGGGTATCTGACAAAGGAAGGGATGGATAATTTCTCAGGTTCGCACGAGCAGTTTTACCAAGAGTTTATCGATCGCTGACTAACCATCGCCTTGAACCTCAATAGTATAACTGTAGCCCTGTTCGGTGAGGAATAGTTGGCGGTGTCGCGCAAAATCCTCCTCGCAAGTTTGTAGCGATACTAATGTATAAAAATTCGCAGTATGTCCATCGGATTTTGGGCGGAGAATTCGTCCGAGGCGCTGCGCTTCTTCTTGGCGAGAACCATACTTTCCTGATACTTGAATCAACACATCGGCATCGGGTAAATCGACTGCAAAGTTGCCCACGCGAGATAAAATTAATCCGGGAATCTCTTTGTGACGGAATGCTTCGTAAAGCCGATCGCGCTCAACCTGTTTTGTCTTCCCCGTAATCAGCGGTAATTGGGTAACTAGGGCGATCGCATCCAACTGTTCTAGAAACTCACCAATAATTAAAATACGGTGCCCCGCCTCCTTTTGCAACAAACTTTGCACCACATCCAACTTACCCGGATTTTCCGCAGCAATCCGAAACTGGCTGCGGCGGGGCGCTAGGGCATATTCCATTTTTTCCGCCTCATTTTGAGCGACGCGGATTTCGGTACAATTGGCTGTAGCAATAAATCCCTGTCCTTCCAATTCCCGCCAAGGTACGTCATAGCGCTTGGGGCCAATTAGCGTGAAAACATCGCCTTCCTTCCCGTCTTCGCGAATCAATGTCGCCGTCAAACCTAACCTGCGTCGCGCTTGTAAGTCGGCAGTAATCCTAAATATCGGTGCAGGTAATAGATGAACTTCATCATAAATAATCAGTCCCCAGGATTGCGCGTTAAATAACTCGAAATGCGGGAATTCATCATCTTTAGTCGATCGATAACTGAGCATTTGGTAAGTCGAGAGAGTTACAGAAGCCGTTTTTTTGCTGTTGCTGCTGTACTCGGCGATCGCATCTTCAGTTAAACTCGTCTTGTCTAATATTTCCCTGCGCCACTGGTGCACCGAAGTCAAACTGCTGGTGAGAATCAATGTTTTTTGCTGCACCAAACTCATCGCAATCATCCCCACAATCGTCTTACCAGCGCCGCAGGGTAGGACGATCGTACCGCTGCCACCTCTAACCTCTCCGCTCTGATAGAATGCTTCTACTGCTTCTTTTTGATAGGCACGCAAATTAAAGGGTAAGTCGCTTCCTAAAGTGCGATCGCGCAATGCAATTGCTAACTCGGCACCTTCGACATATCCAGCTAAATCTTCCGCCGGATAACCCACTGCTAGCAAAGCTTGTTTGAGTACACCGCGATTTCCCGCATCGACTTGAAAGCAAAGATCCGAAATCCGCTTACCTAACAGCGGTTTTACGCGCTCGTCGCGCACTAGCAACTCCGTCAGCGGGCGATCGGCAATCCGCAGTTGTAAATCGGGATTTTCCGCATCAATCCTTTCAATTACCGTCAATCCGTAGCGTGTACCAAGCAGTTGGATTTCCTGCGCTACCGACTCAGGAATGTCATATTTGGCATACTTTCGCAAAGCTGCGATCATCAATTCCACTAACATTCCCGCCGCCCGCGCATTCCACACGCTTAAAGGCGTGATGCGATAGGTGTGGATGTGTTCGGGACTTTTGATTAATTCGGCAAAGGGTGCGATCGCTTCTCGTGCCTTTTGTGCTGTTGGGGCGTGAACTTCTAGTAAAATTGAGCGATCGCTTTGTACGATTAAAGCATTTTCAGCAACATAACTCATAATTGACAGTTGACAGTTGACAGTTGACAGTTGACAGTTGACAGTTGGCAGTTGACAGTTGGCAGTTGATAGTTGGCAGTTGATAGTTGATAGTTGGCAGTTGATAGTTGATAGTTGACAGTTGACAGTTGATAGTTGATGGAAGGAAGAGGGAAGAGGGAAGAAGGAAGAGAAATGTTTGGTTTATTTGCTCCAGTTTATGTGAAAGGTGCGTCGCGATCGAGATTGTCGATCTTTTTAGGGATTTATCGCCCGCGACGCACCCTACAAATACTTAACAAGGGGGGGACAAGATTATTCTCAAAGTCCCCCTTCTTAAGGGGGATTTAGGGGGATCTGGACTCAGCTATAAACAAAAGATACAAAGGTTTTCGGGCGATTGTTGACACTAATATAGCAGTTCTCAGAAAGATGAGGAGAGCCTCATGCCCTATGCCCTTCGCGTACCTCACCTTTTTGAGAAAGGCTATAATATCAGGTGTATTATTTATCACTCTGCGGCAAAACATAGCCCATTTGCCGCAGGGCGGTGCGAAATTTAGTTTCCTGGCCCAATGGAACGGCTAAAGTGCGATCGCCCGCCAACTGACAGAACTTTTTAGTACGGGAATCATTCGCAATCAGCAATGCTAAATGGGCGGTAGTACATTCGATCAACCTGACACTACCTATATCTTGCACGCTATTCGATCGCTCTGTAACATCCGTTAGAAATTGCTGCACAGTTTGCGGTAGCGGTTCAATACTTCTGGCGTCCAAAAACTCTGTAAACTCAGTTAATAGATATCCGTTTTCAATGGCTGCGAAGATTTTTGGGCGATCGAGTCGCCACACAACATCCGACACCTTTTTAGTATAGATATCCAGGACGATCGCATCAGATGTCTCGACACCATCTCCGGCTGCAATAATTTCTAGATTCGGCAATACCCTCAGCGTTTGACGAACCTCAATTACTGGCGGAGTATACTGATCCGTCAAGCCCAAACAATAAGCCCCCAAACTCGTCAATCGAAAATATACTAAGCCATCATAACGACTCAGGAATTCCAGATAGTCGGTTCCCCAAAGATAGTCATAATCACTTGGTATGAGGAACGGATCGACGTATGCAACATCAATTATTCCCAAAGTAGCAGCATACTCAAACAAAAAACAGCGCATATATCGTTCTTCCAGAATCGGCCAACTATGGCCATCCAATTCTGATAAGCTTCCATACCCAGCTTCACCAATATATAAACAGTAGGGTTCCTCCGTCACCTCAAATCTATGGCCCGTTGCGACTAGATATTTACTAAAATCATGAAACAAAATCCACTTACCCACAGGACATTCTGCGAGTACAGAGACGATCGCATCTCTGCGCCACGCCACATCCGTCATGCCATTTGCGCCCCTCCCAGTTTGTCCTTTGATCGCATCAATGCGGCGAAATTCATCAAAGATTTTTGTCTTTAACCAGCGCTTCCATGCTGTTTGTAAACCTTTGGCGGGTGATTCTTGTAAGGCTTTCAGTCCCGCTTTCGTCAAAACTAGCTTTTTGCCCGATCGTTCCGCGAACTTGCTCCCTTGCGCTATCATTATCCAAGCAAAGGGCTTGATGCTACCGAGTTCAGCGAATACTTCATCATCATAGTCGCTATCCTTCGCTAGGGTAATTTGACGCTGTTCCTCATTATAAAAATCACCGCCTTGCAATATAGAGGCGATCGCTTTTACACTTCCAGCACTAGGTAAAGCAGTTTTCTCGCTAACAGTAACTTTTCCCGACTGAATCAAACGCAAAACAGCCGCTAAATCCTTTGTAGCTGTCAACTGTGTTTCACAAGAAGTCAAGGGAATATCGTATTCTTCTATATCTTTTTCCCTTGTACTGTAGTTATATCTTTGGACGCTGAGTTTAACATGATTTTTTACTGTTTCACCACTATGATCCAAGGTCGCTTTTTTGGGCTTTGGCACAAATTTCAGCAATATTTCTTGTAGATCGTAAGGAATCTGGTTGCCATAAATAAACAAGCATAACAGTGATGGTTCTCTGTTAGTTCCATAGCGATCGATTGTTCCAAAATTTGCTGATTCTCCGTATTTCGCCCTAAATATGTCAGGAAAATAATAGCCGTCCTCTCCATGTATAACTTCAGCTACAGCCGCTTTTTGGAGGTCGTCTAATTTCGCCCACACTATCCGAAGGTGATCTCCCAGCAATTGCGATCTAATTCCATCAACAAGATCCGCTTTACGGGTTAATTTACGAGGATCGGGTAATAATGCTTTGAGCTTTTTTAAATCTTCAACAATTATTCCTTCGAGTGCCTGTTGGAGGCTGATAACGTTATCTATGCTTGGGTAACGCGACATAATGTTTGATAGTGCGCCCGCTTCAAAATTGTTTTGGCAACCCAAATATAACAATTTTACGGGATGCGGAACTTAAACTTTTGTTACAAAATCAAGAAATTTGGTTCAACAGTTACGGTACGATGAACCGGAACCGTACATAGGTTATTTGTTTTGATTTTTAAGCTCATATTTGCTACCCTAAAATTACCCGGTTCAATAGTCGTCCTCAAGTCCTTCATCAGTTGCTCGTATCTTTGCTTTTAATCGTTAGAGGTTGGCTGCTTTCTTCTGCCAAACAAACCCGACATACTTAAACCTGTCACCAGCAAGCCAAGCATTCCCAATCCATTTAAAATCGGGTAAATTGCTTGCAGGTTAAAAATTTCACCTGTATGAATTTTCAACAATAATCTCGATGAAATTCCTGTGCTAATCGGCCACTCCCGGCCCATCGTTGCTGCCATTCCAGTCAACACAGTGAGGGTAATTGGTAAAAAAACAATTATAGCTAGAATGCGATGGTACTTGCGAAATGCTTTTTTCATAACGGTTGAAAGTTGAGTGTTTCTCAATTTATATAATGAGTGAGCATAAATTGAGTGTTTGTTTCTGAGCAATTACGGCGAACGTCGCACTAGAAACAAACACTCAAATGGGAGCATCTCAGTTTTGCAAAAAGCTTTTTTTTATTATAGTGCGAGCTTAAGAACTCGCGTATTCTACTCGCGAGTTCTTAAGCTCGCACTATAAATGCAAAACTGAGATGATCCCCACTCAAATTAGCACTTAAATCTAGGGTTGAGGAATGCTAGCGATGGTCTTTTCTAGCGACTGCAATTGAGCCAGCACTAGGTCTTTGCTAGGCTGAGCTTTTTTGAGTTCGTCTGTTACTTTTTCTGTAGTTTCTTCAATGGCCTCGTAGTTTTTAGGTTCTTTAGCTTTGATGCCATCTTCGACTTTATCCCAGGAAGTTTCAAACTTGTCAAATTCGGTTTTGGCTTTGACGAAATCACCAGTCTCAACTGCTGCTTTGGTATTAGTAACTACACTCATTAACTCTGGATAGCTAGCAGGAGATACTGGTTTCTCAGATCCGCTGGTAGTAGTAGTAGTAGTAGTAGTAGCAGAGGGAACCGGTGAAGGTGCGGTTGGCGGAGTGGATGCTTGGTTGTCGCCGCAACCAGCCAAAGCTACAAGGGTGACGGCACTGAGGACAAGGATTGGATTGAAACGAGCCATGAAAACTCCTAAAAAATTAATACTACAATCTATTTTGCCATAAAACCAGCAGATACATCGCTAAAACGGCAATTTTTGCAATTAATCGCAGTTAGCAGCCAGCCCAAAAGGATCGTGCTGCTAGCGCTGTCATCTTCGAGAGGGCACGGGATTAACAGTTGACAGTTGACAGTTGACAGTTGACAGTTAATGAAGCCGAAAAAATTGCAGAGACAATTAAGCAGATTATCAAAATATTTAGCTGTTTGAAAGTTTTTGCTGGTTTGTTTATGAGTTTCACTCTTAGTCTGAAATGATTGACTGGTACGATTATAGCTAAGCATTCCTGTCTGCGTGCGATCGCCCTTTCTAATCAATTTTAGCTTTTTGTAAACTGCCCTTTCGCCCTCACCCTCGCCCCAGACTTGATTTGAGATTCGAGATTTGAGATTCAACCCTAGGATGTGGGATAATTTTGGGCGATCGCAATTTATGCTACTGTACAGTCGCCAGCGGGTGCGGTAAAGTAAAAACACCCAGAACACGCTGTTACAAAAAAATTGTACACTTCCTAATTATCACAAACCAAACGATATGACGCAACAGCCAGCCATTACCTACCGCACCGAAAGCGACTCAATGGGAGACAAACAAATCCCTTCTACCGTTTACTACGGCATTCAAACTCTGCGCGCCGTTGAAAATTTTCCAATTAGCGGTATCAAACCTTTATCAACTTACGTCGATGCTTGCGTTTTAATTAAAAAAGCTGCAGCGATAGTCAACGGTAAACTCGGCTGCATTCCTGAAGATATCAGCCAAGCACTGATCCAAGCTGCTGATGAAGTTTTAGCAGGAAATTTGCGCGATCAATTTGTAGTTGATGTTTACCAAGCAGGCGCGGGAACTTCTCACCACATGAACGTCAATGAAGTTCTTTCCAATCGCGCTTTGGAAATTATGGGCGATGAAAAAGGCAACTACAAGCGAGTCAGTCCCAACGATCATGTAAACTACGGTCAATCTACCAATGATGTGATTCCGACTGCGATTCGGATCGGCGGATTGTTGGCGTTAGAAAAGACTCTGTTTCCGGCTTTGTCGGATGCCGTAGTCGCCCTAGAAAACAAAGCAGAAGAATTCAAAAATATTGTTAAATCCGGCCGCACTCATATGCAAGATGCTGTGCCGGTTCGACTCGGCGACACCTTCGGCGCTTGGGCGCAAATTCTCAGAGAACATACCTTGAGAATTGACAGGGCATCCGATGATTTGACATCTCTGGGATTGGGGGGAAGTGCGGCAGGAACAGGCTTAAATACTCACCCTGAATACTCTCAAAAAGTTGCTGAAATTCTCTCAGAATTAATCGACCACCCCCTAAAACCAGCACCGCATTTAATGGCAGCGATGCAGAGTATGGCACCGTTTGTAAATGTCTCCGGTGCGCTGCGAAATCTCGCTCAGGATTGCGTTAAAATGTCCCATGACTTGCGTTTGATGGACTCGGGGCCGAAAACGGGTTTCAAGGAAATTCAACTGCCTCCGGTGCAACCTGGTTCGTCAATTATGCCGGGAAAATACAATCCTGTGATGGCAGAAATGACTTCGATGGTGTGTTTTCAAGTTATGGGTTACGATAGCGCGATCGCCCTGGCCGCCCAAGCAGGACAATTAGAATTGAACGTGATGATGCCCTTAATCGCCTACAATCTGATTCACAGCATCGAAATTTTGGGCAATACCATCAGCGCGCTGAGGACAAAATGCCTCGCCAAAATTGAAGCTAAGGGCGATCGGTGTCTCGCTTATGCTGAAGGTAGTCTCGCCCTCGTTACCGCCCTCAACACTCACATCGGCTATCTCAACGCCGCCGCCGTCGCCAAAGAATCCCTAGAAACGGGAAAATCTTTACGGCAAATTGTGCTAGAACAGGGTTTAATGAGTGCAGAAGACTTGGCAAAAGTTCTAGATTTAGAGAAAATGAGTGCGATGCCAGAAAATCGGGCGGTTTCAACCGCTTCTTTTCAAACAAAACCAGCCTCCGCAGGTTGAAGGTTGGGCGGTTAAAATTACATTATTTTCTTCAGTCCACGGAGGTGGACTTAGTTTGACAAGACGCGGTTTCAACCGCCGTCTTAATCTTTTCAACTCTAAAGTTTGGGAGCAAAATTTATGCGCGCAGGTTCCTTTGGTCAATTAACTCAAGATAAAGAGAACACAACTCAAGTGACATTTCATTATGTGGAAGGTCACACGGAAACCTTTACTATCCCGATGCCTGCACAAGAATTTCAAGAGGAAGTGCTGAATTTATTAAATCAACCTTGGTTGACTTTTCATTTAGTCGATCAAACAGTTTTTATCTGCACTGCCCGCTTGGTGAAAGTGGAAATTAAACCTGCTATCCCGGAACTTCAAGGCCAAGGAATTTTCTCGAATTCCATGCGAGTTAGTACGATGCAGCGGGCTGCTTCTGGCAGATTGCCGATGAATACATAATGGGGCATGGGGTATGGGGGATTGAATATGAGGATTAATCATTGGTAATTTGTTGTAATTACCAATTATCAATTACTAATGCCCCATCTCAAATAACAAATAACAAATAACCAATAACCAATAACCAATAACATCATGTCTTCTGTTAGTTTAATTAGGGCCGATTCATACGATCGCCAAATCCTGCAAACATCTGTAGAAAATTTGCTCGCACCCCTGGGCGGAATGTCGGCTTTTGTCAAATCGGGCGATCGGGTTCTTCTCAAACCCAATCTCCTCACCGGTTCTCGCCCTACCAAAGAATGTGTCACCCGCCCGGAATTGGTTTACTGTGTTGCTAAAATGGTCATTGAAGCGGGAGGAAAACCGTTTTTAGGCGACAGTCCGGCTTTTGGCAGCGCGATGGGTGTAGCTAAAGCCAACGGTTATTTGCCACTGTTAGAAGAACTGAATTTGCCAGTAGTTGAGTTTCAAGGAAAACGCTACGAAACAGTCAGCGAAGATTTCAATCATCTCCGAATTTGCAAAGAAGCAATGGAAGCAGATGTCGTGATTAACTTGCCCAAACTCAAATCTCACGTTCAATTAACCGTGACAATGGGCGTAAAAAACTTGTTCGGCTGCGTACCGGGGAAAATGAAGGCTTGGTGGCATATGGAAGCCGGCAAAGATAGCGCCAGATTCGGTCAAATGCTGGTAGAAACGGCCCGAACAATTAACCCAAATCTGACGATTTTAGACGGTATAATCGGTCACGAAGGTAACGGGCCCAGCGGCGGCGAACCAAAATTTTTAGGGATTTTGGGCGCGTCGAGTGATGTGTTTGCGCTGGACAGAACTTTAGTGGAAATCATTAATGTCGATCCGGCGCTGGTTCCGACTGTAGCTGCGGCGATGAGATTGGGACTTTGCTCGAATTTAGAGGATCTCGATTTTCCGCTGTCGCACCCGGAAACTCTCAAGGTTTTGGATTGGAAGTTGCCAGAAAGCATGATGCCGATCGACTTTGGTATGCCTCGGGTGATTAAGTCAGCCTTTAAGCACCTTTATATCCGGTTTATTAAAGAAAAGTTCAGCATCAAGGCTTCGCATTAGCGAAGAGAGAAGGGGTAAAATTTCTTTTTTATTCCTTCTGCTTCGCCTTGAATCGTAAAGAAATATTATGTTACAACATATTTATTTATGTAAACTTTTAATAAATCTGTTGTAATTCTATGGTTTCAGTAGGTAGGCAGGATTAAACCGCATAATGTAACACTATGTAAACAAGTTTAAGTCAGCCAGTAGAGATCATTTGGAGACTTTGCCCTCGTTTAGATAGAGGCGTTTTTTCGAGCCGATTTACTTAAAGCATTTGTTTCCCCGTATTCGCAACTCGCGCTCATGCTTGCTAGCTAGAAGCAGTTAGAGGTTTTCACTTAAGTATAAACACTTATAACAGCCCTTGTTTTAACCAAATTTACCCTAAAATTGCGTTTTTCTTTATAATTGACCGCTCAATTATAAAGATTCAGTAAATCTCGTAAAAGGCTATTGACACTTGTACGTAGATCGCAGATGATTGCGACATATCAAACAGACATCACCTTAAATAATACACGTCTAATCCAGTTGCTGGATCCATCTTAAGTATTAGATATCTCCGAAACAGAGTCTGAAATGCTTCTCGTATCAGGCGGCGAAATTTAAATTCCGTAGATGTCTGTTATATAGATCGATCAACAGCCCTTGCCAAGTACAGCAAAGATTCACTACCGCATCAGTAAAAGCTTAAAACCAGGAAGTACCTAACCATGCTTACTAACCACAATCTGACCATCGTACAGCCACTCAAAGCTAAGATTTTGCCAAACGGTGAAGTTTTACTCACCCGTAAGTTGATTGAAGCAGTTGGTGAGTTAGCCCAGTATTGGTTGGGTTCCATTACGGTGATGATGGAAGAAACCCAAGAAGACAACGACCAGATAGATTCAAAAATATTCAAACTTGATCAATTGCCATTCAAACTGGAAATAATTTCTTTTGACCAAATCACCCCAGCTTTACTACATCAGCATCAGAGTTCACTGGTATTGGCAGCCCCGGAATACAGACAGAACCATATCAGTAAAGTGTGTAAAATAGCGGGAGTACCGTGTATTTACGTTTCCGAATACAGTCTCAAAACTCGCAAACAGATAGTGAATGTGAGTACGAGAAATCCCTTGATCCGCTTGCGGAGAATAATCTGGACTTACAGTCAGGAATATAAGCAGCGCAAGGCGATCGCAATGGCAGAGGGATTGCAGTGCAACGGCACCCCTACATACCAAGAATACAAGCATCTCAATCCCAACCCACAGTTGTTCCTGGACACGCGGATTAAAGAGGATATGTTAGCAACAGAAGCTGACATTGAACGGCGCACTGAAAACCGCTCTCAAGATATGCCTCTCCGGCTAGTATTCTCCGGTCGCTTAATTAAGATGAAAGGGGCCGATCATTTACTTGAGGTCGCTAAAGAACTCAAACAACTGAAGGTGAAATTTGAAATGTTCATCAGTGGTATTGGTGACTTAGAAGAGATGATGCACCAGCAAATAGCTGCCAATCAACTTAATGATTGTGTGAAAATGCTCGGAGTGCCTGACTTTAAAACAGATTTTTTCCCCTTTGTTAAGAACAATATTGATTTGTTTGTTTGCTGTCACCGGCAGGGCGATCCTTCTTGTACTTACATAGAAACTATGGCTGCTGGCGTGCCGATCGTAGGGTATGCTAACGAAGCCTTCCAGGGAATTGCAGAAATGTCTGAGACAGGATGGGTGGTGCCAATGAATCAGCCTAAACAGATGGCGAAAAAAATTGCAGAACTCAGCCACAAACGGGAAGAAATTAAATCGATGTCGTTCAAGTCGCTGAAGTTTGCTCAACAGCACACATTTGAGAAGACTTTTCAAGCTCGCGTAAAACATATGCAGGCTATTGCCTACTCAACGCGGTCTAATCCAGTCACCGAAAGTCAAGTATGTGATGCTCCAGATATGGTTTTGGCGTACAGTCAACTGCCTTAAGAATCCTTCTGCCTATGATTGAGACAGGTTTCATTAAGGTAGCCACGGAAATCGGAGGTCTTGTAAAGGCAATGGTTGAAGTGATCGATCGCCATTAGATTTAGATGTTTTTTTCAAACTTAATAGCATCAAACTCGACTGGGCGATCGCACTTCTTCCATAGGTTCTCAAGCCTCATTTAACGGGTTAAATTTTCTGGGCAACTAGCAGCTCCCACAGCAACTCTAAACCATTGAGCGACCAACTCATTTTCCTTTCCACCGGAACAGGCAAAACTAACAGGGGTTTTAGTTTAAATCTTGTTAAATCAACTGCTTCATTATTTAGCTATATGCACAAAAGCTTTTATTAGTATCATAGCCTAGAGACCTACCCTATTGATAACTTAATTTATACTTGAATTATTGCTGAATTATTGACAATAGAAAAACTTACTCACAGCCAGCTAGTGGAAGGTGTAATTTTTCATAAAAACTGATAGAGCAATACTTCGGACAGTTTTTTAACGGCCCTGTAAGCCGATCGCGAGAAAGCCCTGCCATTTTTAATGCATTTTAGGAAACTTAGCGCGCTTACTTAAACCTTGAAATAATAGTCCACCATATAGCCCGTCTGGGTTTCGGAGACTAGATTAGATATAAAACTGTCCGAAGTATTAATAGAGTAAGTTAAATGCGTTAGCTTAAATTGGATGTTACCTGAAAACCACGCCTTAGCAATTGTATTCCCAAAATTTCATAAGTTTTAGGCATTCATCTGCTGTGTTTAGTATCCCGCAATTATCACTGACACATAATGTCCCGGATTGATCTAACATGAGTGGTTATTAGTACGTCCAGTACCTAAGTAATGAAAACTAAAATGCAGCAAAGTCAACAGTGCTTAAGCCCTACCGTCGCCTGTCCGATATCGGGACAGAGTATGAAACCGTGGCTATTAATACCCGGTGATTGGCGCAGACCTCGAAACCAAGAGTCATTTCAATTGTACTGGTGCGAAAAGTCACAACTTGGATGCATTCATCCTCTACCCGAACTCAACCAAATCGCCAGCTTCTACGACATTGATGAGTATTATACTCACCATATAGACTTTACAGGCTTCGTATCTGCCTCTTCTATTTCCTTCTTCGATAAATTGCGTACCCATCTAGCTTGGCGTTTCGATCGCGGAGTAGATGTCACAAGTAAATGGTGGAAGCAACAGTTCGGGACTGCTTCCTCCTCGATCTTAGAAATTGGTTGCGCCAACGGACACCTGCTGCAAGAACTGCAAGCTGATGGTCACAAAGTCTGGGGCGTAGAACCCGATCAACAAGCTTTGGTTTTGGCACAGCAGCGAGGTCTTAATGTATTTGATGGTACTGCTGAATCTTTGCCTCCGGAAGTCAAGTCTAGACAGTACGACATAATTGTGATGAACCACGTACTAGAACATACCAGAGATCCTTTACTTGCACTCCGCAATGCCATGCAGTTGCTCGTGGATGGCGGCAAATTGGTGATGGAAGTACCAAATAACTCTTGTATTGGGCTGAAGTCATCAGGGATTTCATGGATGCATCTAGATGTACCAAGGCATTTGTATTTTTTCACACCACAGAGCTTTCGCGCTATCTGTGAAAAAGTAGGATTTGAGATAGTTTCTACCCAGTTTAATGGCTACTATCGCCAATTTGAGAACAGTTGGATTAATGATGAAATAAAAATTTTCAGTGTGTTCGATTCAATGGCATCTCATCAGATAGTAAAGCCCAAAGAAAACAGTAAAGTCCAAGCTTGGAAGCTACTGCTAAAAACAATTTTGGCTGCTGATGAAAACAAGTACGATTCGATCCGGATTGTGGCACAAAAGCCATAGCCAGATCGAGGGAAGGGCAATAAACTTTTGGTTTGATTATCAAGTTTGGTTACACACTCACCATACTTTTGCGATTCCCTGCGATGATCGCCGATGCCAGGAGTATAGTCAAACCAAATGCGACTATTGACCCAGCAATCCACCTGACTCGATCGAGACTGACGCACAAACTTTGTATTTAAGGTGTGCAGTCCGCAGCTTACCACAGAGATAATGTAAAAATTGTTTTCTGGCGTAATATCGTTTCCGGCGGCATCGGAATAATATATTTCGATCATGTCAGTGGGAGCTTAAGATCTCGCGATTTGGGTAGCGAGATCTTAAGCTCCCACTATAATGCGGATGCCACCGGATTTGATATAAATTTTCTTGAATATGCGATCGTAGTTGTACCTCAAAACGATTAATTACGATGTGTTTGCTTTTTTACTTTTTACTTGTGAGCACCCATAATTCACCAGAAACTTTTAAATTTCAACCATATAATACTTCTTCTACAGGCGGCGTGGCGTCTGTGGGGTCGAAGTGTTTAATTTTCAAAGCTTGTAGCAAAAACAGCCAGATATAAAGCGGATTCAAAAAAACATACCGCTGCCAAAGGCGCCGAGGTTCCTTAATCATCCGAAACAGCCATTCCAAACCTATTTTAGATAAAAAGTCAGGAGCTTTAGCCAAATTACCCGCATGAAAATCGTAAGCAGCACCTACAGCAATCAACGGCATTGATAAGTCGTCCCGGTATTCGTAAGCCCAGACTTCTTGCCGGGGACACCCCAAACCGACAAAAGTAATTGCTGCACCGCTGTTGCGAATTTGCTGTGCAATTTCTTGTTTCTCTTGGGGCGAAACTTGCCTAAATTTAGAAGGCTGAGTTCCAGCAATAATTAACTTGGGAAAACGCTGGCAGAGATTGCGAGATAAAGCTTCCAGTACACAAGCTTGAGAGCCGTACAAATAGATAGGTAATCCTTCTTCTGCAGCACGTTCGCAGATTTGTAACATCGCATTCGGCCCGCAAACTCGATCGGGCAATTCCGTATGGTATAGCCAATTTAAAGCCCACCTGACCGGCTGTCCGTCTGGCAATACTAAGTCAATGTGATTAATCCGATAACGATGAGTGCTGTCGAGAACCCCAGTCATTACCCCGTGAACCGCTAGGGCAGAAACTGACATTGGTTTTCCGGCGCTGGCTGCCGCAATAATTTTGCTAACAGCCGCTTCATAATTAACGGCATTTACTAATATGCCCAGTACATTCTTTTTCCCTTTATCAATCATGGAGCACCTCTTTAAGTCAACGCTCGCAGTTACACTCATAAATCTCCCCTAAGATTTGTTTAACGTTGCATTCTTCAATCGTTTACCGAAATTCCAAGCACATTCTTTTTGCCCCGCTCAATCATTGGAATCCTCTTTCAGCCAACGCTCGCGGTTACATTCATAAATCTCCTGTAAGATTTGTTTAACGTCATATTTCATTTTCCAGTTGGGATAGTGACTGGAAAATTTTGAATTGTCGCTAATCCACCAAATGTGATCGCCAATGCGATTCCCTTCAGCATAAGTCCAATTAAACTTGCGTTCCGCAATTGCCTCGCACATCTGGATAGCTTCTAACATCGAACAATTGCTGTACCGGCCTCCTCCTGTATTATAAACTTGGGCACTTCTGGGAGCTTTATAAAATTCATAAAATGCCGAAATTAAATCCGCGCTGTGAATGTTATCGCGAACTTGCTTGCCTTTGTAGCCAAACACAGTGTAAGGAGTTCCCGTGACAGCACACTTCATCAAGTAGGCGAGGAAGCCGTGCAATTGAGCGCCAGAGTGATTTGGTCCCGTCAAACAGCCGCCACGAAAACAAGCGGTGTTCATATCAAAATATCGACCGTATTCTTGAACTAAAATGTCAGCAGCTACCTTAGAAGCACCAAACAAACTGTGCAGGCACTGATCGATCGACATATCCTCCCGAATGCCGCTTTCATAAGTGTGACCTGGTTCAATTTCCCACCTGTGTTCTAATTCAACTAAAGGCAATTTGTTGGGTGTATCGCCGTATACTTTATTTGTAGAAGTGAAAATGAAAACCGCTTTAGGACAGTATAAGCGAGTTACTTCTAGAAGATTGAGAGTGCCGTTGGCATTGACTGTAAAGTCTATTTTCGGAGCACGGGAAGCCCAATCATGGCTGGGCTGGGCTGCTGTGTGAATTACTAATTCGATCGACTCGCCGTACCGCTGAAAGATATTGGTAATCGCTTCATAGTCGCGAATGTCCACATCTAAGTGATAATACTTGGTACCCAAGGACTTTTCGAGCAGTTGGCGGTTCCAGTTTGTAGAACCATCAGCGCCAAAAAAGAATTGGCGCATATTATTGTCGATGCCAACTATATCTAAGCCTTGTTTGGCAAAGAACTGACACGCCTCAGAGCCAATTAAACCCGCCGAGCCAGTAATGATTGCAACGCCCACGTTTCACCGCCTGAAAAAATATAGTTTTCTTTGTTTTGCCCGATCGAACCAATCAGAAGTTATTCTGATTTTCCGTCGAATACATCTTCGCACAATTGAGCAAAGAATAGACCTTTAACATCCCAATCATAGATTTCCCTGACGCGCGTTTGACCCGATCGACCCAAGCGCGATCGCAATTCACGATCTTGGGCTAAACACACTATAGCTTCTGCTAGACCTTGAACAGTGCAATCGGGGTCAGTAGCAGCCACTTTAATCCCCGTTTGATCAGTCACTTGAGTAGCCGGCCCCCCCAAATCCAAACAAATCGTCGGACGGCCAACGCCCATCATTTCCGTGCACACAAAACCGCCAGAGTCATGCAAACTCGGATGGAGGAGAACGTGAGACTCCCCCATTTTAGAAAGAGTTTCAGTGCGAGATAAAGTTCCCCAAAACAATACTTTATTTGCCAGTCCCAATTCTGTGGCCAAAGCTTCCAAACGCTGCCTTTCCGGGCCGTCTCCGACAATCCAGTATTCCGATTGTTCCAGCTTCGCCTCCGCAAATGCACGGAGTCCTAAGTGCACCCCTTTCCAGTGTAAGAGACGACCAACACTGATGAATCTAATTGGTTGATCCGGCGGGGTAGGAAATTTCTCTAATTCTTGAATTTCCTGCTGCGATAAACCGACTTGTGAAAAAATCTTCACATTTTTTGCTTTGAGAAATCGCAGTCTGGCTGCGGTTTCTTCCGTAGTCGCCAGTGCCACGGCACTGCGGCGCGCCGTCAGACCCACAAACGGATCGCGTTCTCCTACGCTTTGAGCCAATGCCCGCAGCGTTTCGTAAATTTTGCCCCGGCGGCTAAAATCTTGCCAAAAAGCCTTTGGTGCTGCTTCTGCACCCCCCACAGGCCCCCAAATAAAAGGATGTGGCAACAGCGCTAGGAAACTTGGAGACCAATGTTTGACATAAGTTACGTGATGTACTATGTCAAAACCAATTTCGCGATCGAGCTTCCGAGCGATAAAATAAGCCCAGATTTGCCACAGATAGTAGTGAAGTTGCAGCAATCCTTGTTTCCCCTTCCAATCTTCGCTCCACCCAAACGGATCGAAATAAACAAAGTGCAGATTGGGCATCGGATTGCGTTCTAGTTCTGCTTCAATGTACGATCGACAAAACGTGCGAGTAAATACCCAACTTTCGTGATGTTTAGCAGATTGGATAACAGTATTCCATCCTACTCCCTCTTCGGAGCCGAGATTCGGTTCGCAAGCAAACGCAGATAATAAAACTTTCATGGCTAAGTGGTAATTGCTAATTGGTAATTACTAATTTTTCCCTCTTTCCTCTTCCATCCCTCCTTTAAATAATTTACACTCATCCCTTGCCGAACTTGCTTCACCTATTCTCCATCAAAAAAGATGTAACTTCGACATAAGCTTTAGCTGCTGTTTCCGGAGTTTTTTGAGAAATTATCTGTCGTGAACGCTCTCCCATCGACTCAATTAAATCAGGATGATCTATAAAAATTTGCATCTTCCCCGCTAACTCTTGAGCACTGCTAGGGTCGAAAATATAACCGTTCTCGCCTGACCTAATTAACTCACAGGAAGCAGCACCATTTGAACACAATACTGGTTTTCCCAACACCATCGCTTCGGGTACAACCATACCCCAGACATCCTCAAAAGTAGGAAACACAAAAATATCAGCTTGCTGAAAATAAGCACCTAAATTTCCATATTCCACCCATCCCGCCCACGTTACTTGCTCTTCAAAATCGCACTCTTTAATAAATGCTTCCAGTTCTTCCCGCTGATCTCCCTTGCCAATAATCAACAGCGAATAATCAATATAACCTTGATTTTTAAGAATAGCGCAAGCTTCTAAAAGCGTTTTAATTCCCTTTCTCGCCGTGATGCGCCCTACATACAGAAAAATCGGGCGTTTCAACTGCAAGTTGGGCCGCTGAGTTTGATCCAATCGTTTCAGCAAAGCTCCCGCATCAGGTACGAGATAGGTTCGGATAAAAATTTTATCCTCCGGTACGTTTAGAACTTCCATCAGATATTTTTTACCCGCATTGCTATTGGCAACAAAAGCATCGGCAAACCGCACAAGGATGCGGCGAACAAATGTCCTAAAACTCGAATCTCGAAAGTCTGTATTTGGGGAACTGCCATCGTAAATAATGGCAATTTTCCACCTCAGTAGCGGTTTTAAAAACGCAACAATTACAGTCCACAAAGAGAAAGCTTGGGGAAACACCACATGAGGTCTAAATTTTAGCAAATAGCCGATAATACTAGGCGATACTACAATGAATCCGCGATCGTATCCTGTTTCTATCTTTTCCGTCTCCACAAATTTAGTCTCCCCTACCAACTGAATTGCCGATGCTCCCGGCAGCGTAGGATCGAACCCAGACCAAACACGACCAGTATAAAATACAGTATTCTTAAAAATTTTTGTAAATTCCCTCAAAACAGGCTGCCAGTAAGCTCCCAGTTCCACTTCCGGGACAAGCCAAGCAATGCGGAGTTCATTTCTATCAACCATCCTCTTCACCTTGAGTTTTGTTTTTAGTCAATCCCAGTTTACTCAACACTGAAAGCCAAACTAACCTGCGATAAGGTAGCATCCAATAAATTGGCCACAACCAGCCACCATGCCGCTGAGTAAATACTTTCCACTCTTGAGCCGGTTGCAGGGTAGTATCTTTGAAGGATAAACCTTTCGGTTTGCTCATTTTATCCAATCCTTCACTTAAATTATCAGCAGCCGTTTTGGTCACCTGGGGGTTGAGAGAACAAGTGCCTAAATAGCCAGGAGCAATCCAAACTGTACATCCTTTCTGTCTGGCTCGTAAACCATAATCCCAATCACCAATATAATGGACAAAAGCCGGATCGAGGTTGCCGACCCTTTGCACAACACTGCGAGGAATTAATACGCAGTTGCCGTGCATAGTATCGCATCTCTGAGGCTCTTTTGTTGGTTCTAGGACACCATATCGGAAGGGGTGCAAAGGGTTATTTCGCACCACACCGCCGTATGTTGTTTGACCAGTTTCTGGATCGCAGGTTGAACCGCCAACGATTGCTTTTGTTTCTCCTGTTTCTGATAAATTGTGACTTGTTTGTAGCAAGACACTTACTGTTTCTGGATAAATAATAGTGTCATCATTTAACCATAGGTAGTAGTCGGGATCGTCTTTCATTGCTTCGCTAAAAGCGCGACGCATTCCCCCGTTCCAAAATAGGTTCCCATCGCCAGAAAAAATCTTGACTTGAGGATAGGTTTGACGGAGTGCATCGCTGGTACCGTCGGTGCTGGCATCATCGACTATATAGGCAGAAATATCTACTTTGGCTGGAAGTGCCTGGTTAAAAAGTGCCTCTAAGCAAGCTAATGTTTTTTGTTGGCGGTTGAAGCAAGTTAAAAGGGTGGCGATCTTAGTACGGTTCATTATTCCCAATTTTGCTGCTTTTAACGATAGGTAAGGCTAAAAGTAACAGTGTTTTATTTTACCACTCGCTCGGCGGTTGCAACCGTCGCTACAAAAATGAAATTAGGGCTTACGCAGTCGCTACAGCCCTTTCACAAGGAGGCTTTAAGAGTTCCCCACTTGGGCAACGGGGTCGGGGTATCAAGGTTTGAGAGTTTAAGAGTGTCAGTCCTAGAAGTCGGTCTGGGTAAACTCTTGCTGTATTATAGTTGACCCGCGAACTTTTTGGTGATAAATTGGAATTTAGAACTTACAGCGTATTCCAGGTTGATGAAGTGTAGGGACACGGCAATGCCTTGTCCCTACGGGGATAGAAGGATAGGCGGGGTACTTCATAAACGTGGAATCTGCTGTAAGTTAACAGGCCAAGCCTGCAAGGTTCCTAGCACATTCATAACATTGATGAATTCTACTAAGCAAAAATATTTATAATAGTTGGAGTGGAACAGTTTAAATGCCACATTATCATACAAAAACTCCCATTGTTTTTGTGGTTTTCAATCGAGTGGATACTACTGAAAAAGTCTTCGAGGCGATTCGACAAGTTAAACCCCCTAAGCTGTTAGTAATTGCTGACGGCCCTCGTGCCCACAAACCTGGGGAAGCTGAAAAGTGCGCCGCTGTACGTGCAATTATCGATCGGGTCGATTGGGACTGTGAGGTTCTGAAAAATTATTCAGAGATTAATTTAGGTTGCAGGGATCGCATTTCTAGCGGTTTCGACTGGGTATTTAATACCGTAGAGGAAGCAATTATTCTCGAAGATGACTGTTTGCCCGACCCAACATTCTTCCCTTTTTGTGAGCAGTTATTAGAGCATTATCGAGATGACAAACGGATTATGTCAATCGCTGGGGTAAATTTACAATTTGGGAGAAAAAGAACAGAAGACAGTTACTATTTTTCGCGTTTTAGTAACTGTTGGGGATGGGCGACTTGGCGCAGATCATGGCAATACTATGATGTTGACATGAAGTTATGGCCTCAACTTCGGGAAGCAGGTTTTCTCGAAAATTTATTAGCTAATCCTGAATCTGTAAAAGTTTGGGATAGCGCTTTTCAAGTTTCCTATGATGGAACTGTCAACAATTGGTTTTTTAGATGGCTTTTTACTTGTTGGGTTCAAAATGGACTTGCTATTATTCCAGAAAAAAATTTAATTTCTAATATGGGGTTTGGCAGTCAAGCCACTCATACTTCAGGAGAAGATAGTATATACAGTAATATGCCAACGGAAGCAATGGCCTTCCCTTTAAGACATCCAAACCAGGCGATCCGAAATTTTGTAGCCGATCAATTCACTCAAGATACATTTTATGATTATCATCCCCCATTAATCCGGCGCATTAAGAAAAAATTAAATAAGTTATGTGGGAACACAATATTTAACCTTCACTAAGTAATTAGTAACCATGTCTAACCTCTCAACATTTCTCAGTTCTATACTCAAAAATCCAATCACTGAATATCTGCGATTTTTAGTCAATTGGTGGAAAAACAAGTTTAAATATAATAATTTTTATCAAGACTATATGGCTTTGGTTACAAATTCAACTATCAGTCACAATGTTAGTGTGTCTAGTCGTGTAGCCATAGAAGGTTCTGTCATTGGTTCTTACACTTATGTGCGCGATAATACGCGAATTTTCAATGGTGTTGTCGGCAATTTTTGTTCGATAGGGCCAAACTGCATCCTTCGCTTAGGCTTACATCCTGTGGGAAATTTTGTTTCAAGCCATCCGATATTTTATTCGCCAAAGAGGCTAGTAGGGACAACTTTTGTAGACCAAAAATATTTTGAGGAAGAGGAAAAAACTGTCCATATCGGCAATGATGTTTGGATTGGCTCAAATGTTATTGTTGTAGATGGTGTAACAATTGGTGATGGAGCCATTATCGCAGCCGGAGCCGTTATCACAAAAGATGTGCCACCTTATGCTATATATGGAGGAATTCCGGCGAAACTTATTCGCTATAGGTTTGATGAACAAAAGATTGATTTTCTCCTGAAGTTTAAGTGGTGGGACAAGGATGAAAAATGGTTGAGAAAAAATGTCAAAGATTTTCACAACATTGACAACTTTATCCATATTTATAACACGGAAAATAGTTGAATGATCGCGGGTTCGGTAGTATGTCTAATTAGCCCGAGGTTATATAACATCAGCAGTCATCTGGGATTTAAACTTAGACCACTTCATAACCATCACAGCCGCTATGAATGCCAGCGTATCATTGCTAGTCTGATACGGCAAAAATCTA
Organism: Microcoleus sp. N9_A1; assembly: GCF_036701795.1. Lineage (NCBI taxonomy): Bacteria > Bacillati > Cyanobacteriota > Cyanophyceae > Oscillatoriales > Microcoleaceae > Microcoleus > Microcoleus sp. N9_A1. The sequence goes on along the minus strand of NZ_JAUBRI010000005.1, from coordinate 81,787 downwards.
TAGCGAAAAGTAGCCATTCTAGGGTCGCGTTCTTGGTATAAAATATCTTGGGCAAAGTTCCCCCAGCGCTCATCTATCAAATCAATTGTCATACCAGCATGAGCAGAAGGTAGCAGCATATTGGAGCCGTGAAGACCAATTATTAAGCGGCTCTCTGAATAAAGGTGGCAAATCTCCTTTTCAATTTTTTCATTAAAACTATCCACCCTGTAATCTTCAATCCATTCTGGGAACTTAGTTTTTGTACCCAGACCAGCCACTGCAAATTTTGCTTCTGGTACTTGCAACTTGATCTTCTCAAATAACTGCTGAATTTTTAAATTTTGCAATGGCAGTGACATTGCTCGTCGATCTATTTTTCTAACCACTCGGAACAGCACACGGTTCACTAATAAACGATCTTCGCGCCAAATAAAAGTAATTTTTATTTCTTTGTTCTCAAAGTTATGTGTGGGTACTCTAGTAAACCGCGTGATGTCGAACTGACTGGGATGAGAATGAGCTTCACTGACATAAATTTCATCAAATCGTTTAGTTTCTTCTGCAACAAACTCGGCGAAACTGGGATAGTAATTCTGACCATTTTTTAAAGAAATAGGTACTGTCCAGATTTCTGCAACTTCATCCGGAACCATCCACCTTAAGAACTTAGGAACTATCACCACTAATCCACACTCAGGATTGCCCTCTAAGTGCCTTTGTGCATTTAGCAACTTTCGTCTCGGTAGCGCTCCAGCAATTCCTCAGCGAAACGGAAAAATGTAGGATCAGGCAGACAGTCATCCTCAATAATAATGGCCTCTTCAACCGTATCAAACACCCAATCTAGCCCGCTAGAAACGCGATCGCGACAGCCCAAATTAGTGTCTGCATAATTCCTAAAAATTTCGCATTCCCAATCCACCTGGTCAATAATAGCACGAGCAGCAGCGCATTGCAGATCCTCTCCAGGTCTATCTGGCCGGGATCCATCAGCAACTACTAACAATTTAGGAGGCTTGACTTTCCGAATTTCTGCGAATACTCTCTGAGTTTCTTCAGGACGTTTGAAAATAATAAAAGCTACAGCAGTGTTTAATGATATTTCTGACATTTACATACTCTACTTTTTTGATCGTTGTATGCCAGCCTCGCCTCGTACAATAACACTTTTAAGTATTTAATGTACTTCCTGCAATCCTACTTCTCTAAAAAGATTATTTTAATAATAGTCTTCAAATCGACTTAGGAATGATAACACAGATTAAATATACAATATTTTTGTTGCTTTTTGTGAATTTTCTCAAACTTATAGCAACTCGCGGTTCCTGAGCGTAGTCGAAGGGCAGGGCACCGCTCCGCTCAGGATAAACTCAATCGAAGGGCCTTCTTCCTTAAACATCTGCTATAGCAATCCTAAATGATTCTACTCGTTACCAGGATCTTCCTGGTAACGCAGGTCCGGAGGAAGAGCCTCGATTTTCTCCGGCGAGGCAGAGCAAGAGTGACATTGATTAAGAGGCGAAACGCCTGGAAGTTATTGAAACTGATTTAGGATTGCTATATATCCATCAATTTTGTTTATTTCGTAGATAAAAATTGACGTATTTCTTTGATAATACCGATCATAAAAATAGCTTTCGTTTGCATCCAAAACATCTTTCTAGTTTCCGGATAAAATGCGTGAGCTACATAAGAAGCCGCCATTTGTGCAATCAGAGTGGCAATACCTGCTCCCAAACCACCATAACGGGGAATTAAAATCAAGTTCAAAATAATATTAACCACCGCACCCACAGCGGTTGTAGCGGCCGAAAGATTCAACAGCCCTTCCGTGATTAGCCATGTACTTCTGGCGCTTCCCACACAAACAAACAGCCCAGCCCAAATCAGGACTGCTAAAGAGGGAGCAGCACCAAGATAGTTTTTTCCATACAGAATATTCACTATCGGCTCCGCAAACAGCGTCACAGGAATTGCCACTGCATATGATATGACAGCCATTAAATATAAGAGTTTTTGCAGGCGGTCATTATAAACAGTTTCACCAATGTCTTTAGCTTTAACAATCGATGGAAAAACAGAGCCGACTATAGCCAGAGGCACAAAATACCATAGTCCAGAAACTTTGACTGCTGCTGCATACAGTCCTAATTCTTCAGCGCTACTAAGCTGTTTCATCATGATCTGATCGATCTGCATATAAATGAAGATCATAAATTCCGACAAAATCAGCGGCCAGCTTTGCTGGAGCATTTCTACCGCCAGCTTCCCGCTGAATCGCCACCTTAGTATTTGATTCCCATTCACTTGATAAACAATCACCAATCCCAAAGCCCTCAAAGCAGACTCCGTAGCCATCATCCAGGAAAATGCGATCAGTGAAGCTCGGAGATTAATGAGTATAATTTTCACTATGCTCATAATTAAATAAGCGGAATTTGCAGACATAACAGTATATTTTGATTGCACTTGCGACTGAAACCAGAAATCGATGGTTTCAAAAGGCTGAAACAGGCTGACGAATGCTGCTATCCCTACCAACAATTGAGTATAGGGTTCCGTAGGATTCAACAGAATCACTGTTCCTACCGTTAAAAATAAAGCTATCAAGCTACCGATATTTTTTAAGACAAAAACTGTACCGAGAATTTCTTCCTTATTAGACGAATCTCTAGATAGGTCGCGAATCGCGATCGACTTCAACCCAAAGCTAGCAACCGGAGCAAATAGTCCCGCTGTCGCCATCGCATAGTTGAGCAAGCCAAATCTCTCTGGTTGTAGGTAACGAGCGACCCAAAGCCCTACTAGCAGACCCACACCTAGCTGCAAGATCTTGTCAGCAAACAGCCAAGTTGTGTTGATAATCACCTTACGCAGTCCTGGGCTGAGTCTATCGATAAATGCAAAGAGCTTGTCTAATATCATAAATTTTCGATTCGTTACACAGCAGGTGATTTTTTGAAATAGCTCTCTTTCAGTTCAACTCTTTTCTGAAACGTCTAGGCTAAGGCGGACTGACATGACAATGTACCAAAACCAAATGCTGGTTGACCCAAAAAGACCTGTTTCCGTCAGGTTTGTCATTAGTGTATAGGTCAAGATGAAAAGAGGCAAGCCAGCTTCGGGCAGTCGTGCGCGGTTTAAATACACCACTCCCTTCACAATATTGTTTAAAAATGACAACACAAATAATATCAATCCCCCCCAACCTAAATCGCAGGCTAAGTCTAAAAAGCCATTGTGAGAATGGGGCGGGACAAATTGGCTTTTAACTATGATAATACTGTGAGCAGGATTTTCCAAACCGCGCCAAGATTGCCAAAAACCAGCAACTCCATACCCCTGAAGAGGACGCTCATTGATTTTTGCTACTATTTGCGGCCAGAATTCCGTTCGCCCCGTCAACGTCATATCTTTTTTGAGGCCATCGACAACGATTGACTCCAGATTATCAATCACCACAATTCCCAGAGAAATACTGATAATTAGGAAAAGTATGACTGAAACGACCGCCCACTGTACCGGCAATTTTTTGATGACGCTGAGATAAAACCAAAGACCTAATAAAATAATAACCAAGATTCGACTTGCCCCACTACATCCTTTTTGGACTGCCAAGGAAGCCAATAAACCGAACACGATCGCCAAACGGCGATTTTTCGGGGAGTAAAAGGCAAACACAAACCACAAAATTGATGTTTGAGCCATGAAAAATGAAAACTGGTTCTTATGGCTTAATATTCCATTCCAACACCCAGCCCCATCCGCATTAGTTTTGACCAAACTCCACAACAGGACGCATAAGTTAACCGTCCGCCACCAAGGATATAGCTCTTGCCAACTATATTGTTTTCCTATGTATATAGCGATAACTGTTGTTTCTAAAATCACTAAACCATATTTCAAGCTAACATCAGTAGTCTCTGACCATAACGCCGAAAACGATATCATTAACAAAAGCAGCGCTAAACACGGATCGCTACTCATAGTCGTCAATAACGCTTTCAAATAATCTTTTAGTGTAGAACGTAGACGAGGAGATAATATGAACAGGAAAGCACCATAAATTACGAGCTGTCCGATAACAGTGGGTGCAGTTGTCTCACGGCCTGCCATCACAGCCGGATGCAACTTGGAAAAAGGCATCACTACCGCACCACTAGCTCCTGAGATAGCAAACAGAAATATGCCAGCAAAAAAATTTTCTACCTTGATTCCGAATTTTTGATCCCTGGCTACTGCTTGATACATCAACATCAGTACAATAACTGCGATCGCCACAAGAATTAGCAAAAATAAAGGCTCGCGGAGAATTTCTTTCATTTCTAGTCCAACCTTAAATATTTCTCTTGATTTGGCTGTTTCTTCACATTATCAGGACTCTTCGTGACTGAGATTGTGATTGATCGAGGCGACTAGCTGACACAGAATTTTTCTCTTCAAACGTTTCTCAATATTAGACATCTCCAAAAAAACAATTTTTGAACAGGCAGGATGCCTGATCCACAATCATTATGCAAGATGTCTATTGTCAGAGCTATCAAGCCGGCGACTTAAGTATTTTCTCTTCTGACGAATACTCTTTGCCTTTTGCCTTCTACTTAGAACCGATAGTTTGGCAGTTTTTTACTAACTAGGTTACGCTAAAGTAACTAATCAAATTACATTGTATATTGTGAACGCAAGTTTGCCTAGACAAATAATCCCCATACTGACTGGTCTGAGCCTGTTAGCTATAAATGATGTAGCTTGCCCACACCCGACAATCGCCCAACAGCCAACTTTACGGAATGGTGCGATCGCTCCTGTGAGAGTCAGATCCTCCAACGCAAGCGGTACTTACACTCTAGGAGGCGGAGACAACATCCGCGTCGATATTTTCGACTTGCCCCAATTTAGTGGCAGCTACCAGATTCCGGCGGGTGGGGTGATCCAGTTACCTCTAATTGGCAGTATCTCGATCCAAGGACTGACTCTGGAACAAGCAAGTACGGCTATTTCCCAAGCCTATAGACAGATTCTCAAACGCCCCCAGGTTACAGTTAGTCTGCAAGCAACACGGCCTCTTAACGTCTGGATTTCAGGAGAAGTTAACCGCCCAGGCTCTTATACCATTGCCCTCAACTCAGGAGCAGGTAATGTCCCTTCCGTACAGTTTCCCACTTTAGTGCAAGCTTTAGAAAAAGCTCAGGGCGTGACCCAAATCGCTGACGTTCGGCGGGTAGAGCTGCGCCGACGAGCGGGCGGAGTGGGTCAAATCCAAATCACAACCTTCGATCTGTGGGAATACTTACAGACAGGCAATGTGCCTGTGGATATTACTTTGCGAGATGGAGATACCATTTTCGTACCCACTGCGACCGCAGTGAATCTAGCAGAAGCCCGCCAAATTGCTGTTTCTACCTTTTCCTCCCCCGCCAATCAAGCTCGCACAGTAGCAGTGGTAGGAGAAGTAGTCCGACCGGGGCGGTATGTCGTAGTCGGAGGAGATACCGCCCCGAACCAAGGCGTTCAAGGACTGCCAACAGTGACGCGGGCGATTCAGCTAGCTGGAGGTCTCAAGCCTCAAGCTGACATTCGCCAAGTTCTAGTACGCCGCCCCACCAGTGCTGGCGCTGAACAAATCTTTACCGTCAACCTCTGGCAACTTTTGGAAAGCGGTGATGTCAATCAAGATACGATTGTGCAAGACGGAGATTCCATCGTTATTCTGACTGCGACGGAAATCAATCCGGCAGAAATATCTCAAATCGCCGACGCTAGCTTTTCTCCGGCTAGGATTCAAGTGAATGTGGTGGGAGAAATAGTCAGGCCAGGAGTGGTGGAGGTGGCAAGCAACACCACCCTGAACCAAGCGTTGATGGCGGCTGGAGGATTCAATACCAGTAGAGCTAAAAAGACTTCGGTGGAACTCATCCGCCTCAATTTTGACGGCACTGTTTCTCGGCGGATGGTAGAAATTGATTTTGCTCAAGGAATCAATGAGCTGACCAACCCCGTTGTCCGCAGTAAAGATATCATTGTAGTCAGGCGCTCTACTACAGCCGGAGTAATAGACACCGTTAACCTGCTTTTAAGTCCCGCTGCTGCCGTTCTGGCATTACCCAGCACTGGCAATGCGATCCTATCATTCCTGAATAACTTGGGACTTATCAGATTGCCTAGATAAAAATTGTTAGTGATGGTGGATTAACAGTAGGAGTAAGCAAAAATATGAGTACAGAATATAATTTCCAGTCAACAGCCTCGAAGCGCAATGGAGTTCAGCCTCAAGCAGCGCATGGTATCTCTCTAAGGAATTCTGAAACTAGCGATGAGCAACAGCCTTTGGATTTGGGCTGGCTGTTTGCCGTAGTGCAAAGAAGAATGGGGATTATGGTGGCGATCGCACTTTTGCTGGGCGGATTTTCTGGGTCGCTGGTACTGTGGAAAACGAAGCAAATTGACAGGTTCTATCAAGGTGGGTTCCAGGTTTTAGTAGAGCCAATCACGGCTGAAGGTCGATTGTCTCAATTATTGATTCAGTCTCAGAGTGCTAATTTTAGTGCTGATGAAGTTAACAAAGTCGGTTCCTCTGTCGAAGACAGCAGTATGGTAGATTATCCGACTCTGTTGCGAGTTCTCAAGAGCCCGAAACTTTTGATGCCACTATTAGAGAAAGTGCAAGCTAATTATGGAGATATTACTTATAAGCAAATCAATAATCAGTTAAAAATTAGCCGCATTACCTATGCCAAAGATGGAAAAGAAGCTGGCACAAAAATTATAGAGTTCACTTACCAGGATAAAGACCCGGCTAAAATTAAGTCTGTTTTAGGTACTGTTTCCAAATACTATCTAGAGTACAGCCGCCAAGAGCGCCTGAAGCAGACGACAAGGGGTATGGCGTACATTGACAGCCAGCTCCCAGCGCTGCGGATGCGAGTAGATAAGCTCCAGCGGCAATTGCAATTGCTACGGCAGCAAGCTAATCTGAGCTTGCCAGATCAAAGCAGTAAAAGCTTTACCGATCAAGCGAGCGGTATTAGCTCTCAGCAAATTTCTCTGGAAGCGCAGCTTGCTGAAACGAGGAAGTTGTACAAAAATCTTAAGGAACAGCTAAGTCAAGGAAATACAGCCGGAGTAGTGGCGATCAATCCGAAAATGTATGAAACATTAATAGGTCAGCTCCAGACGATAGAAACTCAACTGGCAGTTAGTTCTACCCAATATCGTGAAGATAGTCCGCCGATGCAGTCTTTGCGAGAAAAACAGAAAAATATGCGTCGCTTGTTGGAGAAAGAGGCGGAATCGACGATCAAGACTGTGGCAGGCCAAATCCAGCAGCTAGAAGCTCGGCAGCAGAGTCTGACGACAAGTGAAAATAATCTGAATAAAACCATCAGAGACTTGCCTTCAGTTTTGCGACAGTATGGGGATTTAGAGCGAGAGTTAGGGGTGGCGACAGAGAGCCTGAGGGTGTTTTTATCTAAACGAGAAACGCTGAAGCTAGGTGTGGGGCAGCAGGACACGCCGTGGACGCTCATCAATGAGCCATCGATCATGACGAATGAAGAGGGCAGTCCTTTATCGGTGACTGCTACAAATAAGACGAAAAATTTGGCGATCGCATTAGTGTTGAGTCTCCTGTTTGGTGTGGCAGTAGGTTTTCTTGTAGAGGTTCTCAACAGGGTTTTCCACACGCCGGAAGAGGTGAAGTGGGGAACTAAACTACCTATCTTAGGTGTGGTACCCCGATCGCCAAAACTCAAAAGAATCACCAAAAAATCGAATCATCGTATACCAGCGGTGGAGAATTTTGCCGATGATCCGGCAAAGAGTCGGCAGTTACAGGCGGGGCGCAACAAGTTTCGCACTGATTTAGATTATTATTTTCTAGAATCATTTGGCTCTCTTTATACGAATCTCCGGTTGCTAAGTCCAGGGATATCGATGCGATCGTTGGTGATTACTTCAGCGGTAAAAGGCGATGGCAAGTCTACCATTGCTTTTCACCTGGCGAAGACGGCGGCGAGTGTTGGTTTGCGAGTGTTGGTGGTAGATGCAGATTTGCGGTTGCCTCAACTTCACCTGTTGTTAGGCTTACCAAACGTGCGCGGACTCACGGATGTGATCGCCACAGACCTCAGCCTCAACGACGCGATTCAAAAATCGCCAGAAGAAAACAACCTGTTCGTGCTGACTGCTGGGCATAATCTCCATGACCCGATTAAACTGTTGTCATCCAAAAAAATGCTTTATCTCATGGAGCAATTTCAAACCTTTTTCGACTTAGTAATTTATGACACTCCACCGCTGGTGGGGCTGGCGGATGCACATATCCTGGCTGCTCAGACTGATGGCACATTGTTGGTGGTGAAGATTGATCGCACCGACCGCTCTCTGGTCACTCAAGCATTAGAAGGACTAAAAATTTCCGGTGCTTCTGTCTTAGGAACTGTTGTGAATGGGATTAAAGGCTCTAGACAAGCCTCGTCGCCTCGACCAATGGGTTTTGATACTGTCTACAACAATCAACTCCCGGTTTTGGGTAGTAAAACACCAGATACTCGTATCTGAGCTTGACCAAGAGGTCTACCGAAAGGTTGACCACCAACGATGCAGGGCTGTTTCATTTTCTGTGGATGGGGAGATGGGGAGATGGGGAGATAGGGAGATGGGGGCAACCACGGGAGATTGCCTCTACAATAGAATCAAACAGCTCTGTCCCTGCCCTTGGTTGAGGTATCCTGCTAGCAGGGAAAAGGATACGGACAAAATCAGACTTTGAGGCAAAAATGCTATTCTTGAGATAACAGTGATAAACTAGCAAACAGAGCTAGCTCTGTCAACCGAGATTTCTCGGTAATTTTAATAAAAAGTAAGATAGTCAACAAAAGTGGGTAAGTTATATTTAACCAAGGGTGTCAACAGTTGGCGTGATACTTAGTTCGGTCTAAGTTTTGCTGATAATCGGGTCAAATCTGTGTAGACAGCTACAGGAAAAAAAGTTAAAATTTTCACAAAAACGGTAATATATATAGCGGTACATTACCAGAAGTTCGTAAAAGTTTCAATGCAGAAACTAGGTGGAAATATGTTTGTTACCCAGGTCTAAATACACGCTAGTTTGAAAGCACAATTCCCGCAGGCCGTATTGAATGGTCGCGGCAGTCAAAACTGCCCTGGTCGTGGCTCGCGCGGGCTACGTCGAACCTCCCCTCTCAGGTCTAAAGACTCTGAGTTTCCCACTTACCCAGTATTTTTATGAGTGTATCTTTATGAGTACAGTTATGGTTGTTGATGATAGCGTAACTCTGCGGGAGATGATCGCCGACTTGCTCAAAGGTAGAGGACTCAACGTCACAGTAGCGAGTGATGGCGTAGAAGCTCTAGAGCAAATCAAGGCTAACCGCCCAGATTTAGTCGTTCTGGATATCGTGATGCCCCGGATGAACGGCTACGAAGTCTGTCGCAGGCTCAAAAGCGACCCTAAAACCCAAAATTTGCCGGTGGTAATGTGTTCGAGCAAAAGCGAAGAGTTCGATCGCTATTGGGGAATGAAACAAGGAGCCGACGCTTACATCGCCAAGCCATTTCACCCACAGGAATTGGTCGGCACTATTAAGCAATTGCTGCGAGGTTGAGGTTGAGGAATAGGGACAGGAAAAAAATTGTCTTGAGCGCTGATTATTTCTGATCCCGCAGCCTCTCTAAACTACTCGATTGACAATAGTCCAAACATCCCCGTCCGATCGCACGTAGGGAACAGAAATACTCTTAAAACCAGTAATAAAAGGCTTGTAATAAACCTGCCAGTAGCTGGGACTAATTTGGTCGGCGATGGCTTTGAGTCCCTTCACTTCCGCCGCCAGTTCCGCCGCCAGTTCGTTAATCCGTTCCGCGTGTCCGTGAGCTAGTAATCTGCCTTCTTCAACTTGCCGCTCCATCGGAGTGATTCTTTGCAACTTTACCGATTGCTGCTGTTTCTGACTCAGTTGAGCAGACAGAGCCGCAATCGCATCATCTATACCCTTGACTTCGGCTGACACTTGTGCTGTTTCCCTCGCGTGACGCCGATAAGCATCGGCGATCGCTTGGGGCGAATCCCCGGCTGGGACAGCATCGGCAATACTAAGCTGCTGGCGTTCCAGGCGCAATTGCTCAATTTGAGAGTAAATTGCCTCTATATCTGTCTGAAGTTTGTCCACCTAATTATTACCGCGTGGTTGTTGGATATTTTAGCATATTAACACAAACCAATCACCTAATCGGCATAGAAATTGCATATTTTAGGCGGGCTAGAAGCAAAGCCCCACAAGCAGAATTTGAAGAGTTTGAAAAATCCAAATTTTTATATTTTTCAGTTGAGCGATTTCCGTCGATATCCAGTCGGGTTAAGCAGCTCGTGTCCGGTAAAATCAGCATTATAGATTGGTAGTGAAGAAGGCAAGTACGACCGAGTTTTACGAGAATTAAAGTCGTCACGACAAGCACAATTCCCAATTCCAATTAACCACTTTTCAATTACCAATTCCCAATTATTAATAGAATTTTTTAAGTTGTTAGCGCTTGCTGTCTCAACTTGACTATAGCAATCCTAAATGATTTTCTGTAGGGACACGGCTTGGCCTTAGTCCCTACAGATGGATTTTGGGTAAATCACATTTATGTTCGCGGTAAGGATAATGATTTAGGATTGCTATATAGTCTCTACCAAGACATCGGGTTGCACAGGTTTAGACAGATGCCGATCGAAACCCGCAGAAAAAGCACGATCGCGGTCTTCATCCCTAGCATAACCCGTCAGGGCGATCGCCCAAAATTTCCCTGTCTGAGTGTTCAAATAACGCAGCCTTCGTAGCAGCGAATATCCATCTTCCTCCGGCATTCCGATATCGCTGACCAAAACATCCGGCCCAAACTGCGAAGCCACCTCAAACGCCTCAGCAGCAGACGATGCAGCCCTAACATTGGCCCCGGAATCTGCCAAGACAAACCTCATAAATTCCCGCGAATCAACCTCGTTATCAACCAGCAAAACCTTAACTCCCAGTAAATTACCAGCGCCCGCCAAAACCGGCGAGGAAGCGCCCGCGATCGAATTTACCTGCATCGAAGGGAGGCGGAAAGTAAGTTCCCGCAAAACTGCCTTTTTCCAACCCCAATAACAGTTCGTGTCCCTCGGATCAAACGACCTTGCCATTTAATAAATTCCAGGTAGTGCTTTTATGTAGGGCTTGCTGAAAAAGTCAGAAAACAGCATTTAGAAAGATGAGTGAATTTGCGATTACCTTGAAAAGATAGATTTTGCTTATTTTTTTTGATAAAATATAATTTTTACTAATTGTTAAAGGCAGAAAACCTGAAAAAAGGTTTTTGTTGTGAAATAGACCTAAAAAAAGCCAAAAATCCTGCCGCAGCAGGGCATAAAGATTCATCACCATAAAAGTTATGGCGATGCTTGTTTCAGAAGTCTTAGAAAGTTTAGCCATGACTCTAGCAAGGCTAAATCTTCTTTTACCTTCTCCAATTTTTCACTCAATCAAGTTACGAATTCTTTCGTCAGACTTAGCTTGCTTCTTGTTCTTTGACTTGCTGATATTTTTAGGGGGTCTTCCTAGAGGAACGCCACTCATTCTAATCCCTTTTTCTTTGCACCCAGCTCGATTTGACTGCGTTCGATATATGCGATCTACCTGAATTGATTCTGGATAGAATCCTGTGAATCGTTTAAATTCTTCTACTTGTGTTTTTAAGTCTAAAGATTCGTTGAAATCATCCCAAATAATTCGGTCTAAAAACACGTACCCGTTACGACAACTCGCTGACAGTTTTGCCCCAAATTCAACGGATTTCCCGGCTTTTCCTCTGACGATGGGGCGGATATGTAGTTGTGTTAAGCTTACTATTCTATCCTGAATACTCTGTTCTTTCTTTTCATACATCGATAACTGTTGACGGTATACTTCTGTGACTACTAGCAGCATTTTATAATCAGATTTACTCAGCAACTGTAGCTTACTCATTTCATCGATATGAGCCAAATTTATTTTGATATATTGGAGTTATTTTTTAATTCCTTTTCTTCGTAGTTTTCGTGATGGTTTCCGATTTTTAGCCACTGTTAGGTATTCTTTTCTGGCTGTGTTTCGATAGGTGATTGGTTTTTTTACGGGTGACTGACTTTGAGTGTGTAGAGCGTCTATGATTTTTTCGGTATGTTTATGCAGCTTGATTTAATAGTCCTAAGTCGCTTGGATACTTAATGTCTGCTGGGGCACAAGTTGCATCTAATATTAATTTTCCTTGATTTTTGGGTTCACTTATTTATGATGACTTTTTTTTGACTTCCTCTCCTGGCAATTCGGTCTGCTCTTTAACCATTTTTTCGTTAATTTTATTGACTAGATTCACACCTATTCTTTGTCGAAAATGAACGAACATTGATGAATCAAATGCTGAAGCATCGCTATAGGTAGTCATACCTATAAAGTATTGTAGGTATGGGTTTTCTCTTATTTGTTCTACTGTTTCGGAGTCACTTGTTCCTAACCTTTCTTGAATTATTAATGCCCCTAATGCTATCCTAAATGACGCAGGCGAGAGCTCCAGTAGAGACTGTAAAATTTTGAGCATATTCCGCTTCAAATTCTGACCAGGGAATTATTTTTGCCATTATTACCCAACGATTATCCTCTGACAATTTCCCCTCGAAGGGGAGGTCAAAGTTGGATGGTGGGTTTGGGGTTGGGTAAACTTTTCGGTACATTACAAAAGTGATGCCGATGCTCGGCTTTTGACTAATTTGAGCTGCGAATCTTACACACGCTCAGCGCCGTCAGGAGCCAAAGTCTTTTGATGTAAGGGTTTGAGGCTTATTCAGCAAGCCCTATTTAGAGCTACCCTAACTTTCGATATCCACCCATGTGTCAGCACCACAAATCACCGCACAAATTGACATGGTGACAATATCAATTAATTGATGGCGTCTCGTCCGCTCAATTCTGGGATCTTCTAAGTCGGCAAAATGGTCGGCAATGGTGATTTTAGGCTTGAGTTTCATACAGGGTAAACTCTAATTATTTTTTTTTAGGTACTCAATAATTATTCTTCAATATACCATAAGCTGTTAACATTAAATTTAGATGCGTTCGCCCTGGGTGAATAAGCTGTTGCGGCATTTAAATTGTATGTCAAAAAACAATTAAACTTTTGTGGGGTGGCCGTCCCGCCCGCCTCGAATATGCAATTTAAATGCGCGACAGCTTAGTATCAGAAATCAGAAATGCGAGCGATCTGGTAATTGGGGAGAATTAATGGTTTGAAATTAGTTTAACATCGGAATTATATCTTTTTGCGAGCGAGGGTCTCGGTCGCACTCGCAAAGAGACACTCGCCCTGCACTGATGAAAATCATGATTCCGAGTGCAGTGGCGAAACAATATAATTACACAACAGCCGCTTTCATCGCGAAAATGCGATCGATCGCATCTTCAACAACCTTATCAGGCGTAGAAGCACCCGAAGTCACGCCGACTACAATTTTACCATCCGGTAACCAACCTTCAGTTACCACCAAATCTGCCCCCAAAGGCTTGTGTTCGATGCGATTTCCCGGTAAAATGCGCTCCGCACAATCAATGTGATAAGAAGGAAGAGTTTTGTCGATCGCAATTTCCTGCAAATGCGTAGTATTAGAAGAATTAAAACCCCCAATCACGAGCATCAAATCCAACTTTTCCTCAACCAAACTCAACATAGCATCTTGGCGTTCCTGAGTCGCATCGCAGATAGTATTAAAACTGAGAAAATGTTCGTTCAACTTCTCGGTTCCGAACTTCCGCATCATCGTTTTTTCAAACAACTTGCCAATCTTCTCAGTCTCAGTTTTGAGCATAGTAGTTTGGTTAGCAATCCCTACACTTTCTAAATCCACATCGGGGTCAAAACCAGCATAATAAGCCTTGCTAAATTTAGCAAGAAACTCATCGCGGTCGCCCCCGTGCAAGATATAATTGCTGACATATTCAGCCTCCTGCAAATTCAGCACTATCAAATACTTATCAGCAAAAGAACTCGTAGCAACAGTTTCCTCATGCTTGTACTGACCGTGAATAATCGAAGTGTAATCCCTCTTTTTGTGCTTCTCAACAGTATTCCAAACCTTAGAAACCCAAGGACAAGTAGTATCAACAATCTTACAGCCCTTATCATTAAGCAACTGCATTTCTTGGACGCTCGCCCCAAAAGCGGGTAAAATTACTACATCCCCGCTATCGACAACCGAAAAATCTTTCAGTCCCTTTTCAACAGAAATAAAACCAACTTCCATATCGCGCAAATGCTGATTTACAGAGGGATTATGAATAATCTCATTAGTAATCCAAATTCGTTCTGACGGGAAATGCTGGCGAGTCTCGTAAGCAATAGCTACAGCGCGTTCCACCCCCCAGCAAAAGCCAAAAGCCTCAGCCAGCCGGATCGTAACTGCGCCGCGTTCCAGTCTGTAATTATTGTCGCGAATTTGCTGGATCAGACTGCTTTGATAAGCTGTCTGCATCACCCCAGCTACCTCAGCTTCGTGTCCGAAACCCTTGCGGTGGTAGTTTTCAGACTGTTGGAGCGATCGTTTAAAAGCTTTAGTATCCATGCGGTATCGAGTTGAAATCTAGGTTAATTACCTTTGATTTTAGAATGCCTGGGGTGCGATCGCGATTATTGGCTCAGTAGCGAAGAGGGGATATGCTATTTATACGATCGACACAGGTCGAGGAAAGAAAGAATGAACCGCGAAGACGCCTTCGCGATTCGTTAAAAAAAAACTTAAAAAAAGCCCAGAGACCCAGATAGCTGAGTCTGTGCACGATCGAACTCCCACAGAAAATCAGCTTCAAATCTTCTTAGGCGCAAAAGGAGAACTCGATTCAAACGAACTGAAACCGCCGGCAAAATCCTCACCGTAAGCTTCTTCCCCGTGCAGGTCAATATCCAAACCTTTGTCTTCAGCAGATGACGGCACTCGCAGTTCCATAAACTGTTCCAAAATTTTCAGGATCACAAAAGTGCCGACAGCCGCAAACACGTAAGTAGCTAGAACGCCTACAAACTGGGTCACGATTAGCCCCGGATTCCCGGCAAATAGCCCGTCATTTCCGGCAGCGTTAACCGCTTTAGTCGCAAATAAGCCAGTCAGAATAGCGCCTACAGTTCCGCCGACGCCGTGAATCGGGAAGGTGTCCAAAGAGTCGTCAAATCCCAGCTTAGCCCGCCAACTAACGGCAAAGAAGCAGCAAACCGAAGTGATCGATCCGATCAAAAGCGCCCCCACTGGAAGCACAAATCCAGCCGCAGGTGTGATGCCCACCAATCCCGCTAGGAAACCGCTAGCAATTCCGACTGCTGTCGGTTTGCCTCTAAGCACCCATTCGACAATTGTCCAAGTTAAACCGCCGGCTGCTGTAGAAACCATTGTGGTGACAAAAGCCACTGTTGCTAAAGAACCAGATCCGAAAGCGCTACCACCGGTGAAGCCAAACCAGCCGAACCACAGCAGCCCAATTCCCAACAAGACGTAGGGTACGTTGTGGGGGGTGTGGGGTTTCTTCAAGTGGTCTTTGCGGGGCCCGATTACCCAAGCTGCGACAACCGCAGAAACACCGCAACTGATGTGCACGACTGTGCCGCCGGCAAAGTCTAAAACTCCGATCGCCCCCAGCCAGCCTCTACCCCAAACCCAGTGGGCTAAAGGAGAGTAGATGAAGGTAGACCACAGCAGCACGAACCAGAAATAGGTTTTAAATGTTACCCGTTCGACGATCGCCCCGGAAATCAAGGCTGGAGTGATGATGGCGAACATCATCTGGTACACCATGAAGACTTGGTGAGGTATTGTCGGTGCGTAGCCGATCGGATCTGGTGTGTCCGCCGTCACCTTGTTCAAGAACATCCAGTCGAAGCCGCCGATGAAGCTTTCGATCCCTTGGCCAAACCCTTGAGGATTTAGGTTGCTGGCGGTGACATCAAAGGCCAAACTGTAGCCCCACAGCGTCCAGGTGACGCCGATCAGTCCCATCATGACGAAGCTCATCATCATGGTGTTGAGGACGTTGCGCGATCGCACCAATCCCCCGTAGAAAAAGGCCAGTCCCGGTGTCATCAGCAATACCAGTGCTGAGGACACCAACATCCACGCCGTATCGCCGCTGTCGATCGGATTCGGCACCACTGCAGCAGCAGTACCAGCAGCATCTTGAGCTAAGGCATTGTCCGTTAGCGGTACGCTTAACAGCCACAGCGCCATGATGCCGATCATTAAACTTTTTTTGATCACGTTAGTTGTACCTTCTCATACTCAGCAATTTTCCGGGAAGACCCAGCCGATTTTAGATGCGAGGATTTTAGATGCAATAGTTATTTGGTTTTAAGTCCGTGTTTTAGCGGAACAAATCTTCAATAGATAATTCCCCAATCCTCAACCTCCCGACTTCGTATAGCCGGACTCATCTAAATTCGTCAACTATCAATCCAATGGTCTATGCCTTTTGGATTCCACCATTTGTACAAACAGTTATTCTGTATCACCTTATACTAAATAGCTAACTATCATATTTCTTAATGTATCAGTCGCTACTTGACATAGCCAGTGACAACAGAGTAATCGGAGAGGGGAGTCGAGGAGAGGGCGGGAGTTTTGAATTGGGGAGAGTGGGAGGAGGAGAGGGGGAGAGTTGGGGAGAATGTTACTTCATCCTTGATCTTTCTAACTAATGAGTCATGACTCATGACTCATGACTCATTTTTCAACTGCATCTGATCGAATAGTTGCAGGGCCGATCGCCAAACCAGATAACCTTGATCGTTAAGGTGCAAGCCATCTGTGCTGAGTTCGGTTGGTAAATTGCCGTCAGCATCCGCAAACAGCGGGTACAAATCCAGATACAAAACATTTTCAGAACTAGCAATTTCTTTCAGCCGTCGATTTATTGCCCTAATCCGACTGTTAGGGATTGCCAACAGGCGATCGCGATTTTCCCAAGTAGCTTGTTCCCCGCTGTGGGGCAAAATCGACTGCACAACCACTTGTGCTTTGGGGTGAGCCCACCGCAAATCGCGAATAATCTGCCGCTGGTTGTCCAAAATCCCTTCGTCGCTGATCCCCCGCAACAAATCGTTAATCCCAATCATCACAAACACCGTATCCGGCGCAGTTCGATCGAACAACTGCAACCGCTTCAGCAAACCCACGGAAGTCTCTCCCGAAATGCCTTGATTCAGCCAAATTCGATCGACTGGTAACAGCTTGGTCGGAAACCACATACTGAGAGAATCCCCAGCCAAAACACTCAGTCTTGAGGGTCGATTCGCCGCCGCCGCCTCAGCTTCGCGACCCAACTGCGTCACCCACTGCTGGTAAGTCCATTTATGTCGCGGTCCGGCAACAGGCACGTCTAGCACTGCGTTTGCAGAGGTAGCCAGTTGGTCAATTTGTTCCTGGGCGCCTTCTGCCGTCACCGCATCATTCGCCTGGAAGCTTTCTGTCAAGTTGTGTCCCTGCAGCAGTAGTTGAGCGACTGTAACTATCAGTACCCCGTTCGTCACCAAAGATAGCAAAGCCCAAACCGGAACACTTTTCGATCGGCTAACTTCCATCCCTAAGAGGGATTTATGAGTTCTACTTCTGCTACCTCCTCCAAACTTCTCCATAAACTCAAGCTATTTGCAGGCCTCACACCGAATAATTTGCACTGAATTGCTGCATCAAATTTTACCGCTCAATTAAAGCCTCAATTCTTGTAAGAATCAAGCACTGTGCTGTGTTGGGCAAGGGCGGCGATGCAGAACTTTGCTTTTTCGCACTACTTTACCACAAAAAATCTGCCTACCAAACTTTCTTGCACCGCAATCGGATTTGTCAAAGCTGCAGCCCTGCACAAAAATATATCTAAAAGTGATCGAACTTACTCAGTTCTGATGCTAAAATCCAAAAATGAAAAAATTAACTATAACTGAAGCAGCCAAAATTAAAGGTGTGAGCGCTTCCACCTTACGCAGGTGGGAAGCCGAAGGCAAGCTAATACCGGAACGCACGGCTAACGGTCACAGACGGTATGACCTAGCTCATCTTCTCGGCTTAAAACCCAACGGCGCTTTAACCATAGCTTACGCTCGGGTTAGCAGCCACGACCAAAAAGATGATTTAGACAGACAAAAACAAGTTTTGGAATTGTTTTGTGCATCTCACGGCTGGCAATTCCAAATCATTGATGATGTGGGTTCTGGGGTTAATTACAGTAAGGGGGGTTTACAACATCTAATTCGGGCGATCGCAGACAATCAAGTAGAAAGGTTGGTATTAACTCACAAAGACAGACTGCTGAGATTTGGTTCGGAACTAATTTTTAATTTGTGCGAACACTTTGGGACAGAGGTAGTGATTATAAATCAAACCGAAAATACTAGCTGTGACGAGGATTTAGCTAAAGATATACGAGAAATAATCACTGTTGTCTCCGCCCGCCTTGATGGCAGCAGGAATCCCAAAAACAAGCGCGTCCTTGAAGAACTTAAAGCAATTGCCGATCAACTCTAATCAATACACCAGCTTGCCAAGTTCGTTAGTTACAGATTCTCAATTACCAATTACCAATTATCGGCGCACATCTCATGCAATCGAAAACTAAAAATAAAATTATGCCCGCGTTCGCATCGAAGATTGAAACGCGAGCACAACGATAGACAGCCATAAGTTAGTGGCTATTTCAGAGTGTGGTTTCTCTGAATAAAGGCGTGAATTAGCTGATAAATAGCTAATCTAGGACAGGAAAGCTGAATTGGTCGATCAAGCGCACGCTCTACAGTTTGGTACTCTTGCCTCCAGAACCCCCACCATAACCGCCGTAGCTGGTCTCACTTCTGTTGTCCAAGCTCGTTTCCTTCACAAACCCCGTGTAAGCTTCCATCCCATGTTCGCCGATATCCAAACCTTCAGCCTCCTCTAAAGCAGAAACGCGGATACCCAGCAAAGCTTTGAGTGCCAGCCAAAAAATCGTACTCAGCAGCACGGTCATCCCGCCTACAGAAATAATGCCGACCAACTGCGCCCAGAGTTGACCGAAACCTCCGCCCACAAGCAATCCGGCTGCGGGGCCTGCGGTATAAAGTCCAGTTGTAGGCCCGTCAGCAAACAAGCCCACTGCCAGAGTTCCCCAGATGCCACAGACTAAGTGAACTGAAGTTGCGCCTACAGGGTCATCAATTTTCAAGTTGTCGAAGAAAGTTACGGCGAAAACTACCAGGATACCGGCGATCGTGCCGATAATGGCAGAGTTGGGTATGTTGATCCAAGCACAGCTAGCTGTTACCCCGACTAAGCCTGCGAGGATGCCGTTGATAATCATCGAAAGGTCGGGTTTGCCAAGGTAGAGCCAAGCTGTAATCGTTGCAGCAACTCCCCCGAAGGCACCGGCAGTGTTGGTGGTGATGGCAATGTGGGCGATCGCATTTGGATCGACTGCCATTGTCGAACCGGGATTGAACCCGAACCAACCCAACCACAAAATCAAACAGCCCAGGGTAGCAATGCTCATGTTGTGTCCCGGCATCGCCACAGTATCGCCGTCGCGGTACTTACCAAGCCGCGGCCCCAAAAATGCCGCTCCCATCAAAGCAGCCCAACCGCCTACCGAGTGAACCACTGTCGAACCGGCAAAATCCCAGAATCCGGCTGTTGCCAGCCAGCCGCCGCCCCAAATCCAGTGTCCGGTAATCGGGTAAGCAATGCCTACTAACAGCAAGCAGAAAATTAAGAATTCAAGGAATTTAATACGCTCTGCAACGGCCCCAGAAACGATTGTGGCAGCAGTTCCGGCAAAAACTAATTGGAAAAAGAATTTAGCGTTGAGGGGTATTCCCGTCCAGTTTAATGCGTTGAAGATGCCTTGATAAGCATCTCCTGTGGCGGGGCTGTTGTCAGCTACATTCCACAGAAAAAATCCGCCGCTGCTGCCGATAAAACCGTTGCCGTTGCTGAACATTAACGCAAAACCGATCGCCCAAAATGCGATCGTAGAAAGCGCAAAAACAATCAAGTTTTTGGACAACACGTTGACTGCATTTTTTTGGCGGCAAAACCCGGTTTCCAACATACCAAAACCGGCGTTCATAAAGAACACTAGCATCCCCGCCACCATGACCCACATCGTATCCAGCCCCACCTTAAGGCTGGCTAATTGTTCCTCGGTGGTTGGCGCGGGAGCTGTTTGGGCTACCGCCGCATATCCCCACACCAAGAAGATGATTGCAGCTAAAGGTATGCAGGCTTGCCAACTTGGAGTGAGGCGGGCGATCGCCCGTGGTAACTTCTTCAACCTGTTGACTTTCGTAAAAAATTTAGCTGCTGGCAAATTTAAAGCCTCCCGCCTGACTTGTTTCGACTTTTTCTTTCCGACAGTCATTTTAATCACTTTTACCCTCTTTACGGCTAGTAAGCTCAGCAATATTCGGAAAACTTTCCAATCTTACTACAAAAGTTTATGGATTATTTGTTGAGATTGAGATAGTTATGATAGCCTAGCTCTTCTAGTTGATTTTGTTTTTTCAGTACAGATTCGGACAAAGTTTTGCGGTAATGCAAAACTCGCTCTAGCAATTCTGGCTGATGAGCTGCCAGTATCTGAACTGCAAGCAAGCCAGCATTCTTAGCGTTGCCGATCCCCACTGTTGCTACGGGTATCCCGGCTGGCATTTGGACGATCGAGTACAGGGAATCTACCCCTTGCAGGTGGCGGCTCGGTACGGGCACGCCAATCACTGGCAAGGGGGTTAAAGATGCTACCATACCTGGGAGGTGCGCCGCTCCCCCGGCACCTGCGATAATCACTTTCAAGCCTCGTTGGTGCGCGGTTTGGGCGTATTCCACCATGCGATCAGGCGTGCGGTGCGCCGAGACGATCGCCACGGAGCAAGCAACACTGAATTCTTCGCAAACTGCGATCGCATCTTTCATGGTTGGCAAGTCCGAATCGCTACCCATAATAATTCCAACTGTCGCTTGATTCATACAATTTTCAGATTTCAGATTTCAGATAAATGCTAATTTTAAATGATTGCGTTAACTCAAATTTAGATATTTTGTACCAAAACTGACCCTTAAAAGCAATTTTGCCACCAGCCCCCGTCTGAGCAGCCCTGCAGCCAGCAAAAAGCTCCCCCTCCTCACCAGCCACCGGATTTATCCCTAGCGAATATTAAATCTAAAATCTAAAATCTAAAATCTAAAATCGGATGACTGAAGCCACAACCCCAACTGCCACCCCCACAGATATTCTCAATGCTCGCCTCCCCGGTTGCAAGGATTTGCAGATGCTTGCTGTTGACGAAACGGGAATCATTCAAGAAGTTTTGCCGATGGACGCCGTATTTAAACGGATTTGTCCTCCCCATTTGCACGTGGTTGATGTAGCAGGCGATTGGCTTTCTCTGGGCGGTGTTGACTTGCAGATTAACGGCGCCCTCGGTTTTGCTTTTCCCGATTTAGAAAGCAAGCACATTGAAATTTTGCCGAAAATTTGTCAATTTTTGTGGAATCAGGGAGTCGATGCTTTTTTGCCGACTTTGGTGACAACTTCGGTGGATAAGTTTAGGCGATCGCTCTCGACTATAGCTGATTATATCCGCACTGTACAAACCGCTGCTCCCGGAACAATTAAACCCAAAACAGCGGAAATTCTCGGCGTTCACCTCGAAGGCCCTTTTCTCAACCCCCAGAAGCGAGGAGCTCACCCAGTTGAGTTTTTGTTACCGCTAACTATAGAAAATGTCAAGCAAGTTTTAGGAGATTGTGCCGATATTGTCAAAATAATTACTTTAGCGCCGGAGTTAGACAGCACAGGCGAAGTCATTTCCTATTTGCAAAGTTTGGGAATTTCCGTCAGTCTTGGACACTCCCAAGCGACGGCAGAGCAAGCTCAACAAGCATTTGAGCGGGGAGCTTCAATGGTAACTCACGCTTTTAATGCGATGCCGAGTTTGCACCACAGAGAACCGGGTTTGTTGGGAGCGGCGATTGTTTATCCGGGCGTAAAATGCGGTTTAATTGCTGACGGGAAGCACGTTTCTCCGACAATGATTGATTTTTTGCTACGCGCTGGTAGGTATCAAAAAGGCGTTTTTTTAGTGAGCGATGCTTTGGCTCCTTTGGGTTTGCCTGACGGTGTTTATCCTTGGGATTCCCGACAAATTGAAGTCAGAAAAGGTACAGCTTGGGTAAGATTAGATTACCACTCGGCCCTGGAATCTGCTACTTTGGCGGGTACAACTCTGCCGCTGTTGGCGGGAGTGCAGAATTTGGTGAAGTGGGGGATCTGCGACGCCGATAGTGCGATCGCCCTGGCAACTGAATCTCCGAGAAGGGCGATCGGAATTTCGGGAATTATTGGCAAATCGGCCACTCAATTGTTGCGCTGGAATTCAAATGCGGCGACAAAGGAATTGACTTGGCATCGACTCTTTTAGCCTGTTATACCATTTTAGATTAAAGAATTGAAAAAGTGGGTATCGGCGAACTGGTATTACCCGATTGATTTGAGATTTTAGATGTGCCCTTTTTATCGAAAATCTCAAATCGCCAATCTAAAATCTGTTGTTGCAAGTTGCACATTTTCCGAACCGGATTGCTATATAATATCTAACCGTTGGCAATAACTCAGCAGCAGGCAGATCGATGAATTTGGTAGACGACAAGACTATAGTTAGACAGTATTTTAACTCGACGGGATTCGATCGCTGGCAGCGAATTTACGGCGACGGCCAAGTCAATAAAGTTCAGCTAGACATCCGCACCGGCCACCAGAAAACGGTGGATACAGTCCTCGAATGGCTGCAAGCTGACGGCAATTTGCCCGGGCTTTGTGTCTGCGATGCCGGTTGCGGTGTGGGATCTCTGAGCATTCCTCTGGCTGACGCTGGGGCAATTGTTTGCGCTAGCGATATCTCTGAAAAGATGGTAGCAGAAGCTTACGATCGATCGACAGCAGTTCCCGGCAAGCTCTACAACATCTCCTTCGCAGCCCAAGATTTGGAAGCTTTAACCGGCAAATTCCACACAGTGATTTGTTTGGACGTGCTAATCCACTATCCTCAAAATAAGGCTGCAGAAATGATCGCTCACCTAAGTTCGATCGCCGAATCGCGACTAATTCTTAGTTTTGCCCCCAAAACCTTAGCACTTACCGCCCTCAAAAAATTTGGTGAGCTTTTCCCAGGGCCCAGCAAAACTACCCGGGCTTACCAGCACCGCGAAGCTGATATTATCAAAATCCTAGAAACCAACGGCTTTGTTATTAACAGAACAGCCATGAATAGCACTAGCTTTTACTATTCTAGGTTGCTGGAAGCAGTTCGCAAATAGGGTAAAAATATCCGTTAAAAAGCGACTTTCTTATAAACGTAGGGTGCGCGCCACGCACCTTTCCTTCGCCGATTTAAAGTAATAGACTTGCATTGCATTTCGCAGCTTTCATCAGAATGAAATTATCTGCGTGTATCTGCGTTGCATCTGCCTTATATCTGCGGTTGACCGGCTCGCATCAAATTACCAATTAAACAAATATGTCAACGCTAATCCTAACGCGCATTTTCATAGCAACAGCAGCCGTATTCGGAGGTTTATCCGTTGCAGGCGGTGCTTTCGCCTCCCACGCTTTGAAAAATCAATTGAGCGATCGAGCTTTAACCATTTTTGAGACCGGCGCCCGATATCAAATGTACCATGCCCTGGCTTTATTACTCGTCGCTTTACTCTTGAACCGCGCCCAAGAGTCTCAAACCTTTTTTGCAGTGGCTGGATGGGCTTTTATTGCCGGCACAATCATCTTTTCAGGCAGTTTGTACGCCCTGAGTTTGAGCGACATCAAATGGCTGGGTGCAATTACGCCACTGGGGGGAGTTGCTTTTATTGTTGGTTGGGGATGTTTGGCAGTCGCAGCTTTTAGTTTTAAATAGGCAAATGGTCAATTTTGAAGCAATTACCAATTAGCCATTACCTAATTATCAAACACATCCCTGGAAAACATCTCTGTCAAAGTACGCAAGTAAGGTACAAATACCGTTAAATCTTCAGCAGGAAGCCACTCACATATTTCCCAAAATAAAATCAGCAGCATATCCTGCACTAACTCCCAACTTACATGAAGTTTCGGGTACAACATCACGCAAATTGGAAACAATTCTTGCTGTACCGGGTGAATGCTACCTTCCAAAACGCACCAGCACAAATAGCTTTGAAAAATCTCGACATCCCGGATACCAGAATTTTTTACCTCGCGATCGCTCAAATACCCGCTGCTGCTGCGGTATCCTTGATGCTGGGAACTAGCTCGATCGTACACTGCACTAGCAATCTGAGTCGTGTGCTGCAATAAATGCTGAACGGCTAATAGAGCTCTAGAATTCGGGGGCTGATTCGCCGCAGCCTCGTTAATCTCTCCGTAGGGAATGTGCAGGTAGTCGTCTACAACTTTTAAGTAGGGCGCAAATTCCGATCGCTCTGACTCCGAAAGACATCCTAACAAGATTTTGCTAGTGTATTGAAACTCCATTGTCACAAATCCCAGCACTAACGAATCTGTCTCTGAGTATTTTCGCCTCACTTTGATAATATCTTTTCCCACCAGCACTGACAAGCGGAAAACAGGTTCTCTATCCGCATAAGCGTCTATTGCTTTCCGATATAAGGTGCGAGTGTCGGCGGAAATTTCTAAAGGATTAATTAAGCTCTTATCGATCGCGTGGCGCTCTATTTGTTTCCCTAAAAGAGCTTCTACTCTACTCCAAGCTATCTCGCTGGCTAATTTCAGGGTATCTGTCAATTTGTCAACTATTGGAGCTCTATTTCCCTCAAAATTAGTTAAATCGAGCCTTGGGAGAATTTGGCGTGGCGCTTGGTTCTCTCGTGTCGCAACTGTACTGTAATATTTTTTTGCCCAGCTAACTGCGAAGGAAGAAACGCTGACACCTTTAGCTTTTGGGAGTTTGTCAGTGTCCGATCCGGTAATACCTTGGGACGCCTGACTTGCGCCCTGTTGAAGTTGGTCTGCTGCTGGTAAAAATTTTGAAGATATTTGTGAAATACCCGTCATGATAAACCTCGTTTTTTTATTAAGTCGCACCCGGTCGATTCTCCTAATTTTTAACGTTGTTAACTACAATTTTCTGCATTTGTACGCTGACAGTCATCAGCCATTACGCTTAAAGCTATAAGCCATTTGGCTAGACTGCCTGCATCTTTTATAAGCTGCACGTTAATAACGCTATTTATTGTGCGAAGGATCACCCTCACCCTGTGATCGTGATCCTAAGTTATTTTTTTGACCTATAAAGAGGGCTATAAATAAATTTACTTTGTCTTAAAAGCTGAGAATTAAAGTCGAGTATGCCTCAAAAAAACTGCTTGAAATACTTTATCTTTGTTTTGGAGTGCTTCGATCGATCACCCTAACTTCTTAAAGAAGCTAGCTTACAGCGCGATCGAGCAGTGACTGTGGTTAATTTATTTACCTACCTGAATTAGAAATGTATTTTGAGGCTGGCGATTGTTAGGAAACCGTAACAAATTCAACAATCGGGTTTTATAAATAAAGAATAAAATTTGAGATAAGAATCAGATTTATGTGCATTTCGTTAATGCCATTGCCAGCGCGGTTTTTTGCGCTCAGTTTTTTAGCTTCCCCGTGAAGCGAAGCTAGCCCGTAGGGAATCGCCCGCAATAGATCGTCGTCCATTCGATCGGCAAACTACCCTTCAAAGCCGGAATTGGCGAGTGACTCGCCTGATCTCTCCCACATTTTGCCAAGTCTGAGTTTTTCGAGTCCTCTGCCGGAGGCCGAAGCCTGTCTCTACAACGATAGGATTAGGTTGATGCGGGCCCCACGGGCGATCGATCCTCACAAACAGCACGGCCAGTACGTCTTTAAGGCTATGGCTTCGGGTAGGATTAGTAGGACGAAAGGAAGTGAATAAAATGAGCGCCAGCAGCAATTCAACAGAAATCAAGTTCGGAACCGATGGGTGGCGGGGACTGATTGCCCATGACTTTACTTTTGCCAACGTGCGAAAAGTCACCCGGGCGATCGCCAGTTACCTAGAAACCGCTTACACCAAAGACCGCCCAGTGCTAGTATCCTACGATACCCGCTTTCTGGCAGACGAGTTCGCCCGCACCTCTGCCGAAGTCTTGGCAGATTTGGGATGGACTGTGCTTGTGGTCGATCGAGATTGCCCCACACCAGTCATCGCTTACAGCGCCAAGCATCTCAACTCCGCAGGAGCCCTGATGTTCACCGCTTCCCACAATCCCGCACCTTACTGCGGCATCAAATACATCCCCGACTACGCCGGCCCGGCTACCCCGGAAATTACCGATACAATTGTGGCAAATATTGCTGGTGCTTCTGATGCCCCGGCGAAAGGCAGTCACAACGATAAAATCTCCACTTTTGACCCGAAACCCGAATATCTGAAGTTTCTTTATACTTTGATCGATGTGGAGCGGATTCGCTCTGCTAAGTTGAAGGTCAAGTACGACGCTCTCTATTCGACTTCTCGCGGTTATCTCGACGACGTTTTGGAACACTGTGGTTGCGATGTCGAAAGTTTTCACACCTACCGCGACGTGCTGTTTGGTGGCGGAATGCCCGAACCCAAGGGCGAACAATTAGTCGAGTTGGTGGAAGCTGTTAAGAAGGATTCGGCTGATTTGGGTTTAGCTACCGATGGCGATGCCGATCGCTTTGGTATTGTTGACGAGTTGGGAAATGTCTTGACTCCAAATACTGTACTGTTGCTGCTGGCGCGTCACTTGGTTAAGAATAAAGGATTGACTGGGGCGATCGTCCGTACAGTCGCAACTACGCACTTGCTCGACAATATGGCCGCCAAGTACGGTTTAACAATCTACGAAACGGCAGTCGGTTTTAAATACATCGGCGAAAAAATGCGGGAAACTGCCGTGCTCATCGGTGGCGAAGAATCTGGCGGTTTGAGCGTTTTGGGTCACATTCCCGAAAAAGACGGGATTTTGGCTGATATGCTAGTTGCTGAGGCGATCGCCTATGAAGGCAAACCGCTTTCTCAGCTAGTCGAAGAAGCCATTAAAGAAGCCGACGGCCCCCTGTACAACAAACGCTTGGACTTGCACCTAGAAGAAGCCCACAAAGCAGCCGTTTTGGACTCTTTTACCAAGAATCCCCCCACAGAAGTAGCAGGTATTGGCGTTAAGGAAATCGGCCGCAAAGACGGAATTAAACTTTATCTTGAAGATGGCGGCTGGGTATTGCTGCGGCCTTCGGGAACCGAACCCCTGATGCGCGTTTACATGGAAACAAATTCTGTGGAAAAAGAAGCCAAAGTTGCCCAATACATGGAAAAGGTAATTTCTCAGTTAGAACCTGTTTAAATTTCAACCTATTCCAACGCGGGGTTTTTCTCTACCGCTTGAGATTGTGAGGTGCCCGCAGAGCACCTCACATCTTTTTGATAACTCTTGTAGAGCCTCTGAACATTCATCAACGATAATGCTCAGCTAGTTATATATTGGCAATACACGTGGATTTGTTAAAGTTTGGGATTGGTAAATTTATTTATTTTAAACTTTTAATAATTAAAAAATTTCCTAATTTTTTTCCGCATCTACTTGACTTTTTCCCTAGTCTTATTGTATATTATTAAATAATGGGATATTTGCACAAATAAAACTTTAACACATATTTAGATTGTAAAACAATTATATTAGTTAAATAAGTAGCCTGTCAACCCTTTTATGAAAACAATTCCTCTGCTCGCCATTAGTTTTTTAGTAGCAATTTTAGCAAGCGCGATCGGCATTATCTCAGTGCAGAACGCCGCCCCAGTATCCTTAAATTTTATCTTTTTTAAATCGATACAAATGCCCGTAGGAGTAGTATTGGCAATGAGCATTAGTGCAGGACTGATCGGCGGTGCGCTGCTGCAACCGCTGTGGAACCTTTCAGAGTCGCAAAACTCGCGTCCTAAATTTCCGGCAAATCCAGAAGACTCCAACACCGCAGAATATTAAGTTAATTGCTGAATTCTTAGATGGAATACACCTGGCCGTCAATCAGCAGCCGAGTAATTCCTTTGGCTAGCAAGTAAGGCGCAGCTTTTTGCAGCAGCCTACCGTCAGGAATCTTGAAAACTCTTTGATTGCGAGTAGCAAATCGGCGGGCAACTCGGTGATTGTCAAACACTGCCAGGGTTTTCTCGCGAATTTCCGCCGCCGGAATTTGACCTAGTTCGCCAAAAGCTTTTAGAGGTCTAGTGATTAACTCTGCTGCCCGATCGACAACTAAATAACAAATTTTGGGCAGAGACGCTTCGCTTAAAGGCAAAACTTGAATCAGCCCTGTAGCCCCAAGCTCGTTAGCGAAGCCCTCGAAGAGGATCGACTCGCCCGACGATATTGAACCCAGCAGACTGCCTTCAAACAGAGAGTCTTCATCCTCTAAATCTTCGTCGAAGTCGTCATCTAAATCGTCTTCATCCTCGTCCTCATCTTCCTCGAAATCGCTAAAATCTTCACCTGCCAGCAGTCCTTCTTCTGGCAGAATTGCCTGTAGTTCCCCAGTCACAGCGCGATCATTGCGATCGGCAAGATTTGCTACTTCGGTATCTGGCAAATCAGAAACATCCAAATCCGACTGTAAAGTTCCTAGAATTTCAACTTCTGCAACTGCTTGGGCGGTTGATAAAGAACGCTTTCGGATCGCCGGCCGCGAATTTGCGACTGACGGCTGGACTGGGACTGACTCAGACGGGCCACCTACAGGATCGGTTTCGCGATCGAGCTTTGACGACTCAGCAGTCGCCTCTGTCGGTTCAGAAACACTGCTGCGATCGGACAAACGCTTTTGTTTTTGCTGGACTAGAAATTCGTATTCCGGCTCCGACAAAGCCCCCTGAAGGATGCGCCTCACAGTCGAACTGCTCACTCCGTAGCGCTTTGCCAGAGTGATAGTATTCTCGTTTGACTGTCGGTACAGCCTGATGAGTTCGCGTTTGTCTGAATCGGAGAGTTTTGTAGGCGTCATGCCAAGTTTCCCAGCAAAAAGACGTGAAAAGACGCAGGCTAGCAGTCAGCGAACTGTGATTTTTCATTTTCAATTTCAAGCTCACAGATGCCGACAAGGGCAAAAAAGCTTTCGCATCCCCATCGTTTGCCAAAGCAACCCCAATATCAAATCGCTAGGCTGCGCGACGACTGCGCCTGCTCTGGCGAGAACGGGTTGAGATGTCATGTTCCAAGATAGCTCCAATCCCAAACAGGATGGCACTGAAAACAAAAAAGACTTCCAGCAAACTGCCACTTTGATAACTACCCTCAGCCTGAGTATCGCGCCATTTAAAATACATATCTGCGATGTAAAGCGAAAAAGTTGCAGCCGCAATCATTCTCCAAGATTGGGAAAAACGTCCTCCCCAAAATGCCAGCAGCAATGCAGTAGCAATAATCAGCAGAAAAACGTCCCCGACGATGTAAAACAAATTGATTGCATTTTTGTGAGGCGCCAGTTGCTTGTCTAGTGCCATCACCCATCCGGGAGCTTTGATTTCTGCTTCTTCTTCTTCGGGTGCTGATGCAGCATCGGTCGCGGCTGCTTTTGCCTGTAACTTAGACGAATTTTCCAAACCAGGCGCTCTTCCTGTGGCAGTGGTTGCTGGTTCAGATTCTGTCACTACTTCTTGAGTGGCTGCCGGAGCCATTCCTAGCTGGGTCCTCCAAGAGTCAGGTGCAGCAACCCAAATAGCTACAGCAATCCCGAAGGCTGCAATTCCCGCTAACAAGCCCCACTGCCAAATTTCTAGATTCAGTCGCTTGGAAGTCACAGCTACAACCATGCCCCCGATCAGGACCACATAGCTGCCCAGATAAAACGCATCTGCAGGAGACACGTCCGGGTC
Source organism: Microcoleus sp. N9_A1 (assembly GCF_036701795.1). Lineage (NCBI taxonomy): Bacteria > Bacillati > Cyanobacteriota > Cyanophyceae > Oscillatoriales > Microcoleaceae > Microcoleus > Microcoleus sp. N9_A1. The sequence goes on along the minus strand of NZ_JAUBRI010000005.1, from coordinate 51,850 downwards.
TAACCCGAAATAGAGTTCCCAAATCCCGAACAGCACGCCGGCTATGAAATAGAACAGCATCCCCAGACCAATGCCCAGCCAGACGTTGCGCCCACTGACCATGTGCGGGCTTTGCCAGTTTCTAAAACAGACTAAAGCCGCTCCGAAGTATGCTCCGCATTCAAAAATATAAGTGCCGATCGAGTACCAAAGAGGTAAACCATCTTCTGCTGAGAGGGGGACGCTGAACAGCAAAAAGAACAGCAGCGCCATTACAGCCCAGACAATGCCCACAATCACTAGGGTCTGAGCTGAAAGTAAAGATGAAGATGTAGATGACTTTTCTGAAGTGCTACTCATAGGGATTCCACGAGACCTAACTAGCGGTTGAACGCACCTCATCTCAATCTTTGATTGTAGATGAGGATTCTTTCGCCAAAAAAACTTAAAAAACCTTGATCTGACGCTTCCGGAATAACTGGCGTCCTCAGTGTGTCGTCGGGACTTTTGCCCTCGTACACTCTAGAAAGACTAAGCAAGAATAATATCTATTTACTAATTCAACGAATTAGTCGTTAGTCGATCTTGTACCCGGAAATATAATGATAGAAATACGGTATATGTCTCCACCCTTAAGGCTTTTACAGTACCCAATCTATCTCTGAAATTCTACCCTCAACATTTGAGGGAGCTGTTTTTTTGCTTTCACACTTCCCCACTCATATCAATGATTGTAGGTGGGGACTGTGATCGAAACTGAGTTAAATTGCGCGACCATAGGTGGCATCCAAACCGAATCAACAATTTGGTTGTCAATACAAGTTGGCCATCCAACCTGTATATCGCCTACCCCCTACAGTGCAATTATCTAAGCTCAATTATCTGGACCCAATTGTCTGAGCAATTGTCCAAGATTTTCTATCCTGCGATCCACAATTTGTTGAGGGCTGATTGTTTCAGCCAATCTAGAAACTGAGTCCGATCCGGTGCTGGCATATCTTGCAGCACATCGCTCACTCCCTCCGCGAAGTCCGTATTGCCAAAATATGATTTGCCCAAGCGGTGGAGTTCTTGCAATAAGGTCTTGAGATGCTGCTCTTGCCAAGGAGGCACCTTGTGATTTTGCAAGGGACTAACGGTTAGCCAGTTTTTTATCGCATCAGGGGAGTCTGCCTGGGGGAAGTTTCCCTGCTGAAATACCTTGGCGATATCTTTCTGAAACGATGTGGCTTGCCTTGCGCCTAAGAGGTCTTCTACATCGAAGTAAACAGCTTGGAGGAGCAGCAGACAAGCCTGCGCGAACAGTGGTGCTTTGGCTGCTTCATTCCCTGCCGGTTCTTCACCGGCAAGCTGATCTAAACGGACTTTTCCCCAGACGCTATATCGATCCGGCTCTTCTAGCAGAACACAGGCTTTGCCTCGGTTGTCGGTTAAGTCCCGCCACAAGGCTCTGGCGTCTTCTGCTTGCTTGCCGTTGAAGGCGCTGATTAGGCGAAAAGTCTGCCCCTGATAATTGAGAATGGGAATTTGTTGATCCCGTTTTGGGTGTTGAAAATTGGTTATTTCAACATCCTGCCGTTTCAGAATAAACATGACACTGCGATTTGACTCCTGTCATGGCCGAGGTGCTGTGCTTTTGACACTCCCCATGCCTAAAGGCGAAGGGATTCTTGATTCAGCGAGTCCACTTAAATTAGCAGGATTGCTCCCGATCACCCAAAGATGGTTCTCTCCTCAAGCGTTCCATACTTTTTTGCTAACAAATGCTAACAAATATCTAAGCTGAGATTGTCTCTCAGCCTTGGCGTATAAATCAATGCACGAAGGAAAATCCCCCGCGCACAATTTACGACTGCTGTACTGGCAACGCTTGATTTTCGCGCTCGTGCCGAGCGGGCGATTGACTGTTTTGCTTTGATGCCGTAGAGGAAGCTTATATAGAGGCTCCGTACCATCAGGGATTTTCACCTGAGTCTTTCAATCCTAGTTCTACCACATTTTTATCAAATATCAAGTCGAGCAGAATGTTAGCCAACATAACTCAATATCAGCAAATTAGTCATAAAAATACTCGATAAGTGAGAAACTCAGTGGCTTCAGCCCGCTCGTGGAAAACGATCCGGCGGTTTCAACCGCCTTGAATCCCCTTGCGGGGAGAGGGGTATGGTTGCCCCTCTCGGAGGTATGCTTGCCTCCTTCACCCTTTCGGGGTAATGTTCGCTTTGTGCCTTGGTTATAAAGGCTTGTCGTTGCTCGCAGCAGTGTTTCAGTGACTTTAAAACTGTTTAGCTACAAGCGACAGAGCGGAAAACTAGCGTCGCATTCTCCGGTGTCGTGACCCCAATAACGTAGTCAGTGAAGACTTCGGTGGGTCAGTACAGCTTGCTTGATTTCTCCTGCAAGCTCAGTGGCTTGAGCCAAGAGTTACTGACCCGAGTTCACGTCCTACCAAGTTTTGATTGTAAATTTACAATTGTGCTGTTTGCAGGTGAGTCCCTCCAGCTTGTGTCAGATACAGTCTTGGAGGCACAGGCACTCTCATCACCTTGGTTTTTTTTCCCGAGCCATCGCGCTGCACGCCATATTTTTGTAGATCAAAGCGGTTTCTGCGTAAGTCATCACATAATTTACTTGCTTGATCGCACACTACACCTATACAATAATCTTGTTAGCGATTTTTGAGTTGGGTGCGTAACTCAGTTGGATAGAGTAGCTGCCTTCTAAGCAGCGAGCCGCAGGTTCAAGTCCTGCCGTACCCGTTAAGCAAAATTAATGATATCAAGGGTTTCAGCTATTTTCTGCCGCAAAGTAAAGAGCGGCTCAAACCTTATTTGTTGTGCGTTTGTTTCGGATGCCCGAATCCTTACAAAAGCCCCGCCTGCCAAACTGGGCGAATCTGCCTGCTTCTGGGCGATCGACACTGCTACCCTTCTGAGTATATGCTTGCCACTGCTGATGTGATATCACAAAAAGTCTTTTGTGTCAATAGCCTAGAGCCTTTGATGTTCAAACAGCACCAGCAGCAGGTTGTGGGCCGAGTAGCCCTCAGGGGTTATCCTTAGTAATCAGGCTAGTTTCCGATAGGTTTGGATATGTTCCCAACAACTCTATTTCATATTCCCCAAAATTTAATGCTATTACTCGACCGCAGCGCGATCGACCGATTAAAGCCCCTATTGGCGCAAGCAACCGGAATGCCTATAGTTGCATCGGAAAATACGGCAACAATTGCTCTCGTATTGCTTGCTCTGGGAATTCTGGGTTGGGGATTTTATCGCGCCAGACCTTTTGGCAAACTGGGAATTTTGGCTTGGTTGCAGTCTGTTGCGCTGATGAGTCCCTGGCTGCTGTTCTTTGGTTTGTTCGCCGCCGGAATTTACCTCAATCTAGTTGCGGTATTGTTGCTGCTGGTGGCATCCACGGGATTATACATTTATCTGGGCCGGCAATTGCGTAAGGCTGCATCGGATGCAGTGCTGCCCCGGCCGGATGCTGCTGAGGTAAAGTCCCAAAGCGATGCTTTCTCCGCTCCTGAGTCGCAGCGACCACCAGGCCCAGAAACCATTAAAATCGTCACTGCCTCGCCGGCGAATAATGAATCAGAAATAATTCCCGTTCCAGTGGAAGACCTCAAGGCAATTAAAGGCATATTTGGAATTGATACTTTCTTTGCCACAGAAACAATTCCCTATCAAGATGGGGTAATTCTCAAAGGCAATCTCCGGGGAGACCCAGAACAAGTACACTCACGTTTGACGGCAAGTTTGGAAGAAAAATTAAACGATCGCTACCGCCTATTTTTAGTAGAAAATCAGGACGACAAGCCGGTAGTTATTATCTTGCCCAGCACCAACGACCCGCAGCCAACTACCGTATCTCAAAAAATCCTAGCAGTCGTGCTGCTGCTGGCAACAATTGCTACTAGCTTAGAGACAGGCGGTTTGCTGTTAGGTTTCGATTTCTTTAACTCGCCGGCTAGATATCTAGAAGTTCTGCCAATTGCAGCAGGAATTTGGGCGGTTTTAGGCTCTGGGGAAATTGCTCGCCGAGTGCTGGCAAATCGGTACAAGGTGGGCTTGAGTTGGCCGTTTTTTATACCGACTTTGCAGATAGGTTGTTTTGGAGCGATCGACCGTTTTGAGTCGCTGCTGCCCAACCGTAAAGTTTTGTTTGACATCGCTTTTGCCGGATCAGCGGCTGGGGGAATAGTTTCTCTGCTAATGCTGGTAACGGGTTTGCTGCTGTCTCACCCCGGCAGTTTGTTTCAAATTCCCGCAGAATTTTTCAAGGGCTCGGTTTTGGTGGGAACTTTGGCAAAAGTGGTTTTGGGTTCGGCGTTGCAGCAGCAGATTGTTGACGTTCACCCGCTGGTAGTTATCGGTTGGTTGGGCTTGGTAATAACGGCGATTAATTTGATGCCGGCGGGACAGTTGGACGGGGGTAGAATCGTGCAAGCCATCTACGGTCGGAAAATAGCCAGTCGCACTACTTTGGCGACTTTTGTGGTGCTGGCCATCGTTTCTTTAGTTAATCCTTTGGCTCTGTATTGGGCGATCGTGATTCTGATTTTACAGCGGAATCTGGAACGGCCGAGCCTCAACGAGCTGACTGAGCCTGACGACGCTCGCGCGGCTTTGGGTTTGCTAGCTTTGTTCTTGATGATTGCTGCCCTGTTGCCTTTGACTCCGGCTTTGGCTGGCCGTCTGGGCATCGGGAACTAGCAGTAGTCGGGCATCTTTGGTAATAGGCTCTTGGGTTGGGGTAAATTAGTGGAATCTAGGAATTGACCGATCAAACTGGGGAACTGAAGGGCGATCGGGTTCCTAACTACTAATTTCCAATTAAGACCCGCGCCCAGGGCAATTTATCTACTACCAAAAGTTGATTTTTTTATAACCCAAAATTTGTTTAAACTTGATCGATTAAGTTTAAATAACTTATCTGAGCCTATAGGATAAAGTCATGGCTAATCAACTTCCTCCTGTATTGGTAACTTTTGATGCAGATGTTTTAATGACTGGCAGAACCCAAGTGTGGCAAGAATATGCCAAGGTGGGAACTTGCTATATCCCGGAAGTAGTGTACGACGAAATAGATCGTCTGACAGGGCAGGCGGTGGAAAAAGAGCAAGAGCAAGTAGCTAGAGAGTTTATGCGATTTTTTGCCGACAGTGGCTGGATTGCAACTGACGCTCAGGAAACACACCGAGCTCTCGAACCTTCGATCAAAAATCAAAGCAAGCCAGCAATGCTAGTAGTGGCGACGGCTCAGTGTGTTTACGGTTTGGCGACCGAACACCCGGAGGCATTGGTGATTTTTGTGTCCAACAGCCAGCCTCTGCTGAAGCGGCTGGCTTCTGTAGGCACTACGAATCTCTGCGGGATTACCGGGGCGATGCTGTTAAATTGGGCGAGGAAAGGGGAACGCCCGCCGGCGGCGACTCAGCAATTGCAAAGTTTGATGCGTACCCTCGCCGATCGCAAATCCACTCAGCGCCCTAACAGCAGAATTCAGGATGCTGCTGTTGGCCAAACGGGGGCTTCTGCTAGCAAGTTAACGGGAACCCGCGGCGCTTCTGAGCTAAAATCGCCCAGCAGTTTTACTAAAACTAATAAAACGGGTTTGACTCAGAGCCGCAGTGCGAGTTCCCGGCCCAAAACGCCGCGGCGCAATCGCGAGGAGTCGAGAGATTACGAGCCGGCTGTATATCGCATGAAACATATTACACCTCCGAAAAAAAGGAACAGCGGTTTTCTGTCTAGTGCGTTCAATTTTTTGGGAGCGTTATTTTTCTTGACGGTAGCGGTAGGTATTTTGTGGCGAGTGTTCGATGTGAAGGGTTTTAGAAAGACTTTTGTGCCGGCTCTACCACAGCCTGTGCAACAATTTGTTAAGTCGATCGATCCTAAGTGATCGACAATGCAACTCTTTTGACAATGCTGAACGGGAACGAAATAATTAGTGGATTAGCACTGGCTTTTGCGGGTTTTGCTTATGCTTTAGTCTTTTTTGTTCTTCTTCCCTTCAGGGAGTACGATTATGCAGCACCACTTGGAGCAATAGCAATGGCGATCGCCCTTACTATAGCAATGAATTGGCTACTATCTGCATCGTTGCTAACTGGGTGGAGTTGGGTGGCTGCATTATTTGGTTTTCAGGTAGCCCTCATGTTTTTTGGTAGCGTGTTTCTGGAAGATGGGCTGTACCTGCCAAATTTGTTGTTTTTTGGAACTATGATCGTAGGATGTGCGAGCGTTTATACCACTTTTTCACAACGAAAAACACTGCTAATTGTGGGTTTATGTACAGTATTTTTTCTAGCTTCAATGTACTTATCTTTGATTGGTGGCTATGCGATCAAAGGCAAAAATCCGTTTCAGGGTTCTTCTACCCAGATGCTGCCACTGTTGAATCAAAGGGTAGAAATTATCACCGACAATCCCAAACAATTGTATTTGAATGGTAAAACTGGCGAACTCACGCATATTTACCGTTATGAGGTGACAGTGAAACTAGATTCTGGAGGAGATGAGACATTGATGTGGCCCTATGTCGATGTTTGGTGGCAGGATATCAAGGCTGCTAGCGAACAGAAATCGCAGTAATTTATATCGTTTCCGGTTGCATCGGAATAATAAAATCGAGTCAACACTTAACACTCAACCATTCAGTCTTTCGACCCCTCCTTCTACAGTCAACAGTCAACAATCATCAGGAGTGCAACCGGAATTGATATCATTCACTCTTTAAAGCCGGGGCTGTAACTTCTACAGGTCGAATAATTGCAGGTTTATTAGTAGGTGTTTCTTGAAAAACTGCCTTGAGTGCTAAGTCTAGATTTTCGGCCATGACGATGCGGTTTTCGTAGGCAACAATAACTCTGACTAAAGTTGGCAAACTATTGCGTTCCGCTTCTAAATAAAGAGGTTCTACGTACAGCAAAGATTGTTCGATGGGAATGACTAATAAATTTCCTTGAATTGCTTTTGAACCCTGGCGATTCCAGAGAGATATTTGTTCGGAAATAACCGGGTCTTGATTGATTAATGCTTCTATTTGTTCCGGCCCGTAAACTAATCGCTGTTTGGGAAACTGGTATAACAGCAATTTTCCGTAATTTTGGTCGTCCGATCGCCCTGCAATCCAAGCAATTAAATTGTTGCGACCTACTGGTGTAAACGGCAGCAGCAAAATAAACTCTTCGGAAGTTTCCGTCGGCAGTTTCGTAATTAAATAGTACGGTGCTAGCGGCTGCTGTTCGCTGCCATAAATTTCCTTGGGAACTCGCCACAAATCCTCCCGATTGTAAAATACCTGCGGGTCTTCCATGTGATAAGTTAGCAAGCGTTCTGATTGAATGTTTAACAAATCTACGGGATACCTAATATGTTTGCGGATAGCCAGAGGCATTTTGTCAAGGGGTTTGAATAGTCCGGGAAATATCTGAGCCCAACTGTTGATAATCGGGTCTGAGGGATTTGCAACATAGAAGTCAACCGAGCCGTGGTAAGCGTCAATGACTACTTTTACTGAGTTGCGGATGTAGTTAAATTCATTTTGACCCGGATCTGAATAGGGGTAGCGATCGCTCGCTGTATATGCATCGATAATCCAGTAAAGATAGTTAGGAGGATCGTCACTATTAGTATTTGAGGAAGATGGCTGATTTTTATTACCATTTTTATTGTTATTTTTTTCTATATCATCTTTACTCAGATTGGCGTTTGCTACTACCAAATACGGGTCGGAATCGTAGCGCAAAAAAGGAGCGATCGCCCGAACTCTTTGGTTAATGTTGCGACGGTACAATAATTTAGTTTCTGGCGTAAAATTGCGAGTCAGCGCCATTTGCCAATTTTTGAGATAATTAGCAAACAGCCAGCGCCGCCACAGAGAACCGATCGCAATTCCGCCTCTGCCGCTGTAATTGTTGTAAACATTTTCTTCGCCGCTGGGATAGTCGAATTCCTTGACTTGCGTGGGCGTCATCACGTCTGTATCGGTGACTGCGCCGTAGTAAATGCGCGGATAGCCGATCGGGATACTCACCCGAACTCGATCGCTAGTTATATCTAAAGCAGTCTCTCCTTTCTCGGCTGCAACTCCAATATCTTTAACAAAATAATCGGGTAAACCGCCGACACCGACTGTGTTTACCGGAGAAAGAGTAAAGCCGTAACCGTGCGTGTACACCAGATGTTCGTTCACCCAAGTTTGAGCTTCCGGCGCAACTGCTGCATAATCTAGTTCCCGCGCCGCCAGAATTACTTGCTGGCTTTCAGTTTCTCCCTTTTTTGCGGTTTTCTTTTTGATTGTGTAGCGATCGATATCCGCATCAGGAAATGTATAATACGGTCTGATTTGCTGTAACTGTCGGTTGGTTTCCAGCAGCGGTCGCTTGTCCCACAGCCGGATGTTGCTAACAGTCAGTTGATTTCTTTCTAAGTCTTTATATGTAAGTTTCCCGGCCGGATCGAAAGTTTTGATTTCAATTTTTTTGAGATCGAAAGCTTCTTGAGTAAAGGCAATGCTGCGCTTGATGTACGGCTGTTCTCGCGCTATTTCGTTTGGTTTGACTAGCAGTTGCTGCACAATTTTTGGCAGCAGCCAACCTCCCAAAAAACTCAAAATTATCCACACTAAAACAATCTTTTTAATCAGTTTATTGGCAGTTTTGAATTGCCAAACTTGGTAAAGCATCAAAAGTGCGATCGCCCCAGCCAACACGCTCAACAATCCATAGACGGGCAGTCGCACCGTCACATCAGCGTAATTCGCTCCGTAGGTAACGTCTCCGCGCGAGTACATCAATGCGTAACGCCCCAGCCAGTACCGAACTGCGGTGGCTAGCATGAAAGCTGCACCTAAGCCGTACAAATGGCGCTGCTGCGATCGCGAAAACCCCAAAAATCTACCTTGACTCAGGCTGTTTCCCGACAGCAAATATGTTAAAGCGCCAGATACTAAACCGTACAAAAATACAACTGTCAGCAATAAGCTTAGCAACTCTAAGATTGGAAAAATAAATACATAAAAGCTAATATTATGGTTGAAAATAGGGTCGGTTATATTAAAATTAGTAGCGTGGAAATATTGCAAAATATTTGTCCAGCGACTGACGGCAACGATCCCCATCGCCACACTGAGAAAAAGAGCGATCGCCCGCAGCCAAAAATCAGGCTTAATTGCCACAGCTAACATTGTCCCCAGCAGCAAGCCCAACTGCCACCACCCAGAAAATAGCTGTACCAGCCCTGGCTGGATTGAGTCAATTCCTAACTTTACGGGCAGTGGAGGCACATTGCCCCCTATACCGAGATAGGTGAGGCTGCTGGCAGCTAACAGCCCGCAGTGAATTACTGTCAAAGTGGCGATCGAACTCAATCCGAATACCGTCAACAGCAGCCAGAAAAAGGTAATTTGGGATTTAGCAACAGGTAATTCGTAATTCTTCCCGGTATTCTTCCCCGTTTTGTTCGCCCTCAGCGAAGCGAATAGCCCCGCCGCCACCGGCGATTTCATTTCTTCTGCGGGATGTTGCAGGCGGCGGGCTAAAGCCAAATTTCCGAGCAAAAAGACAGAAGAAACAGCAATTGCGATCGTCCCCAGCAACCCTTGAGTTTTCAGCTTTAAGAGAAAAACCTGAAGATATCCAACTTCCTGAAACCAGAGAATTTCTGCCGCAATGCGGGAGGCTAACTCCAAAACCAGCCACAGCCCTACAAGCAATAAAATTAATTTATAAATTCGCTTAATAGTCATTAGTCATTAGTTGGGAAGAGTCATGAGTCATGAGTCATTAGTTGTTAGTCATTAGTCATTAGTTGTTAGTCATTAAACTTGTTCCCAGGCTCTGCCAGGGAACCGATATCCAGAGGCTCTGCCTCATCCAAAAATGGAGGCAGAGCCTCCTAATCTGCGTTACCAGGCTCTGCCTGGTAACAAGTCCCTAAATTCGAGTTAAGAAACCCCGTTGGTGACCAAATGGGTAAGTCCTAATTACATTAAAAGCTGATGCAAAACATCATCAATGACTAATGACTAATGACTAATGACTAATGACTAATGACAACTGCCAACTGCCAACTGTCAACTGTCAACTATCAACTGTCAACTGTCAACTAGCTGTACTGCTGATTGACATCCACATCCAAATTAAACAGCGTTTGCAAAGTCTGCATCGCTTGTCTGCGTGCCTCAATATCCTGCTGAGCACGTAACTGTACCATCGGATCGTGCAAAATCTTATTCACAATCCCCCTTGTTAAAGATTCAATCACATCTTGATGTTTCTCCGAAAATTCCGAACCCAGACGCGATAAAGCTTTTTCTAACTCTTGTTCCCGAATCAATTCTATCTTATCCCGCAAACAGCTAATAGTAGGAACAGTTTCCAGACTGCGCCACCAGAGATCAAAAGCCTCTACTTCCTGTTCCAGCAAGCCCTGAGCTTCCATTGCCATTTTGCGGCGGCTTTCGTGATTTTGAGCTACCACTGCTTTCAAGTCGTCCACATTAAACGATCGCACATTAGCGAGTTCATTCGCATCCGAGTCAATGTTGCGTGGCACAGAAATATCCACCAACATCAAAGGGCGATTCGGGTCTAAAACCTCTTCCAATTTAGCTTTATTTAACAGTGGCTCGGTAGCTGCCGTACTGGTAAAAACCAAGTCAGAAGCGGCAATTATCTGCATCATTTCCGAGAGCTGATACAGGTGCAATTCAGCATCTTTAAACTGACCGGCCAACTCCAGCGCGCCCCGCACAGAGCGATTAACGATCGAAATATGACTAGCTCCTTTTGAGAGCAAATGCTGCACCAAAAGTCGCGACATTTTGCCAGCACCGATAATCGCAATTTTGCTGCTTGCTAAATGCTGACCCTTCATTTGAGCCAATTCTGCCGCCGCCGAACTAATCGAAACTGCACCGGTACCGATGCTAGTTTCCGTGCGAACTCGCTTCCCTGCTGTGAGAGCTTGCTTGAACAAGCGCTCTAAAATTCTGCCTACACCTTTGTACTGCTGGGCGAGTTTGTGAGTTTGTTTCACCTGAGCCAAAATTTGTCCTTCTCCAAGCACCAAACTATCGAGGCCCGAAGCCACTCGCATCAAGTGCATCACCGCATCTTCGTGCAGCAAAATAAACAGGTGAGGGCGCAAAGACTGCAAAGGAACTTTACTACATTCGGAAAGGAACTGAATAACCTCTCGCACACCAGGCTCCGACTCGCTGGTAACAATATAAATCTCTAAGCGGTTGCATGTGCTGAGGATGGCAACCTCTTGAATGTGGGGGTAGCCGCGCAATTGGGCGATCGCAGCTTCAACTTTTTGTTCTGGAATGCTCAGTTTTTCGCGAACTTCAACCGGCGCTGTTTTGTGGCTGAGACCTATGACGGCAATATTCATATCTGTGATTTGTCACTATTTATTTCTTAGTTATCAACAGTCACCTGTGATTAATTCTTAGTTTATCGCTAATTTATAATCACCGGTGACTGTCAACGGTTAGCGGTGAAAAATTAACATTTCAAAATTAACTGTTAACTCTTAACCTTTAACTAATGACTACTTCAATTGCAGAGATTTCGGCTGTTCAAACATATGGATTGTATCCACAAACCGAGCCGTCTTCGACTGAGAAGAAATTACCAAACTTTCAGTGCGAGCGCCGCCGCCAAAGAAGCGAACTCCATCCATCAGCGTTCCGGGAGTAATTCCGCAAGCTGCAAACAGAACAGTTTCTCCAGATGCCAACTCTTCAGCATTGTAAATCTTGTCTGGATCTGTGATGCCCATCTCTGTCAAGCGGGCGATATTCTTCTCTTTGCTTTCGCCGATCAAACCAGTTTTGACAATAGCCGGATCGTAAATTAACTGCCCTTGGAAGTGACCGCCCAAGCAGCGCATTGCTGCTGCGGAAATCACACCTTCAGGTGCTGCGCCAATACCCATCAGCGCGTGGATATTAGAACCAGAAAACGCGCAAGAAATCGCTGCCGAAACGTCGCCGTCGCTGATCAGTCGAACTCTTGAACCCGCTGCCCGAATTTCATTTATTAAATCTTTGTGTCGGGGGCGATCCATCACCACCACTACCAAATCTTCAATACTGCGGCCGAGACAATCTGAGATAATTTTGAGGTTTTGGGTTGGTGTTTTGCGAATATCTACATGATTCTTAGCAGCCGCAGGAGCAGCCAATTTGTTCATGTAGAAATCCGGTGCAGCAAACAAACCTCCTTTCTCAGAGATTGCCAAAACTGCCATCGAACCGTTTTGACCGTAAGCAACTAGGTTAGTTCCTTCGCAGGGGTCAACGGCGATGTCAATTTCGATCAATTCATCTAGGTTGCAGACATCTTTGGCATCTTCGCGGGTACAAATACCTACTTGTTCGCCGATGTAAAGCATGGGTGCGTCATCGCGTTCGCCTTCGCCGATCACGATGCGGCCGCGCATATGAATTTTGTTCATGCGCTCACGCATGGCTTCTACAGCCACTCTGTCGGCTTCATCTTTCTCGCCTTTGCCCATCAAGCGAGCGGAAGCGATGGCTGCCTGCTCGACTACTTCGATAATCTCTAAACCGATTACATTGTCCACAAACTTTATTCTCCCAACTTCTGATGCTTGCCTGTGCTCTTTTGCACTCCCAGCCATCAAGTTTATCAGAGGCGGGGATCTCTGCGAGCGCAAGCAGTTGCTTAGTTTGTGTTAACTTTTGCTTCTTTGAGACTGGGGCTGGAAAATCTGAGTCCAACAAGCTCAAAGATCGAGATCGCCCCAATACTTCACTCTTGCTTGGAGGAGCCCACGCTAGCCCCGTCTGAGCGCTAAATCGCGGACTCCAGAGGTTCCGGGGGAGCGATCGGCTGTTTCCGGCAACTTGTCATCCCGAATGCCGTTAAAGGTTTTATGATTAGTTTGCGATCGCACGATTTCTCAGAAACCTGCTGGCTAGACTGGATTTATCGTTACTAAACCCAATATTTTCGTAGAAACCGGGTTTCTGAGGGTAAGTCTTAATGATGATCACAAATCAAATGGACAGCCCCAAATCGGGACGCAGTAGACTTTATCAGCGGGAAGCAATAAAAAATGATGATGAAAGCCCAAGATATTATGACAACAGAAGTTGTTACCATTCGCGGTTCAGCAACGGTAGCTGAAGCGGTGGCGATGATGAACGATTTGTGTTTGCGCGCGTTGATTGTGGAACGCCGCCACGAACAAGATGCCTACGGCATTGTCACGGAAACGGATATTGTCTATAAAGTAGCAGCCTACGGGGTAGACCCGAAAAAAGTCCGCGTCTTCGAGATTATGACCAAACCGTGCATTACGGTGAATCCTGACTTGGGCGTGGAATATGTGGCTAGGTTGTTCGCGAATACCCGCATCCGCCGGGCGCCGGTGATTAAAGACAAATTGCTAGGGATTATTTCGGTAACGGATATCTTGACAAAAAGCGATTTTGTCGAGAAGCCCAAAAGTATTTTATTTGAGGAACAAATCGAACAGGCGATCGCGGAGGCCAGAAGTATCTGTGCTGAGAAAGGCGCTACTTCTAGAGAGTGCGCGGTAGCGTGGGATATTGTAGAGGAAATGCAGGCTGAGGCTTCTCACCAGCGATCGATGAAGCTTGAGAAAACGGCTTTTGACGAGTATTGCGAGGAAAATCCCGAAGCTGCCGAAGCGCGAATGTACGACAGTTAATTTAGTCGGTTGGCAGTTGGCAGTTGACTGTTGGCAGTTGGCAGTTAGCAGTTGGAATAATCAAAAATTCTGCTTTCTACTTTCTGCCTTTATAAAAATGTCATCACCGTTAAGGCGACTAAGCAAACTAACTGAATCACTAAGCTAACAAGGCGATATATGGGATTAATTCCAGCGATGTGAATGACCGAGTGTAGAATCCGAAACACTATGTAGACAACTATCAGCAAATCTACCGGTGTCCCAGATACGCCCCGAACTGTCAGCAGGAAAACAACTCCCAGATACAAAGGCAGGTTTTCTACTAGATTAGACTGTACCCGAAATAGCCGCCACAGCAAGCTTTCATCATTTGGTGTGCCAAAATCTTTGACAGATCCACCCGCAGATAGATGCCGAATCTTGATTGTCAGTAAAAGGATAACGACAGCGATCGTCCACAGAATGAAAATTGCTAAACCCCATAGGGGAAAGGTCATGTTAATCGAATTCATAAACTCACCCACTAAAACTTACTAATATTTTAGGAAGCGGGCTGCTGAATCATATAAAACACGTTCAGCTTATTCCCATCTAGATCCCGAAAATATCCCACATAAAACCCCGGTAACGTGCCTCTTGACCCCACTGCTCCTTCATCCTTAGCGCCAAGTTCGATCGCTTTGTTATAAACTAAGTTGACTTTTTCTGGACTGTCAACTTGAAGTGCGATCATTACGCCATTACCAACAGTTGCTTCGTTGCCATCAAAGGGTTTTGCAACAGCAAATCCTGGCATCTCTGGAGAAACGCTCCATGCGATAAATCGGTCGAATTCCATGAATCGTTGAGCGCCAATTTCCGCAAGCAAAGTATCATAAAACTTGGCTGCACGTTCAAGATTGTTGGTGCCGACTGTAACGTATCCAATCATATTTTTTGTCCTCTAACTGATGTTAAGATAAAAAAAAGTTTGAGCAAATAACAACTGAGTTAAACTGATCCTTAGAAAACAAAAGCTACAACTCAAACATTATTTTACATCATAACTCAAACTATCTCGGTTTTGTCCGCTGCAATGATTTATTGCCGATCGCTAATACATTCGGGACTGTCTCTACTTGCACTGTTGACGATCGCACTTACCGCCTTTGCTTTCATGGCTTCGGAAGCATAGGGCTTTAACAAAGGCAAAACTTCCTGAGCATTTTTAACAGCAGGATCTAGCCACTGTTCCCAATCGCTGTCGGGGAGAATCACTGGCATTCGATCGTGCAACGGCTGCACTGTTTCGTTAGCAGCGGTAGTAATTATACTGCAAGATACAATGTTTTCTTTTTCTGGAGATTCCCAATTTTCCCACAAACCCGCAAAAGCAAAAGGTTCGTCGTCTGCCTTTTGAAAATAGTAAGGCTGTTTGTTCTTTCCCTGCTGTTGCCATTCGTAGAAGCCGTCAGCGACTATCAAACATCGCCTGTGCTTGATGGCGCTGCGAAAAGCTGGTTTTTCGGCTACAGTTTCCGATCGCGCATTGATCATCTTGCTGCCTATTTTGATGTCTTTCGCCCAACTTGGAATCAAACCCCAGCGCATAAATTGGAACTGTCGCTGCATATTTTCGGGAGAAACTGTGACTGTCGCAACTGATTGAGTGGGGGCGATATTGTATCGCGGTTTGATGTCGGGAACTTCCGACAGTTTGAAGAATTCGGCGATGATTTGAGATGAAACAGTTAAAGTGTATCGTCCACACATAATTTTATAGCTGTATTAACGCGGTTTTTACCGATTCCGGCAGTTCGACAGTCGGGCAATCCGGCAGTCCGGCAGGGGTTGAAACCCCTAAATTCGGTTAAAACCGACTGGAAATACGAACTCAATATCTATCTATTTTAGTCCTCTTTTAGAGGACTTTAGCTATGAGACAGGGGTTTTTAACCCCTGTCGGACTGTCGGACTAAACCGGGCGGGACACCCACAAGAAAATTCATTCTTTGTGGAACAGGCATCTTGCCTGTTCTTGCGATTTACCGTTAAAAACCCTCTCGGACTGTCGCACTAAACCGGGCGGGCGAGACGCCCACCCCACAAGAAAATTCATTCTTTGTGGAACAGGCATCTTGCCTGTTCTTACGATTTACCGTTGGGTGGGGGTGGGTTTTCGAGATGATTGGTTTTAGGCAATTATTGTTTGTAAAACCCGCCCCTATGAGACACTGCTAAATTGTGGAACATTCGCAGACAACCATTCGGCGCGCAACTTTTCAATAGCTAATTCTTTGAATTTAGCTTCTACTTCAATCCAAGGAGCCTGATAATAGCAATTAGGCATTTCTGTAATTAAATCGCTGTGGCGCGGATCGGCAAAAAACTCTTTTCCATTCGATATGTGTACTAATTGCCATTCAGGAACAGACCAAGTTGTGCGGGCTGCTGCCAGCATTTCGGCAACGCTGGGATCGTCGTAAGTTTCTAAATGTTCGTGAATGACGTGGTGGTGGGCGTCAAACACCATTGGTACGCCGGTATCGAGACAAACTTCTAAAATTTCCGAGGAACTGTAAGCGTATTCGTCATTTTCAAAGGTTAAGCGCGATCGAATAGATTCGGGTAAGTCGCGGATGACTGATGTGAGTTGCGAAGTGCGATCGCCCTTACCGCCGTGAATGTTCATCAGTGCGTAGGGCGATCGGGGCTGTCCCAACATATCTAAAATTAAAGCATGAGCCGCGAGAATTTTAATGCTGTTTTCAACCACAGAAAGCTTGTCGGAACTGAGGACTACAAATTGATCGGGGTGGAGTACCAAGCGGATGCCCAAAGAAAGAGCGCGATCGCCCGTCTTCCGCAATTCCTCAGTCATGGAGTGTAGCACTGCTTCCCCCAAATCTGTATCTACAAAAGGGAACAGTGCAGAAGTCATGCGGTAGAGCTTAATCCCATTAGCAGCACAAAAGTCGATCGCTTTGTCAAGCCGCTTTAAGTTGTCCGCATAAAGTTCGCGCAAGATTTTTTCTTGTTCAGTTTCCGCAAGCTGTAAAAGTCGCTTGCGCGTGACAGTGCGAAAGCGAACGGCATCGGATGTTGTAATGCAGACTAACCCCAATTCCGGCAATTTGTTTTTTTGAAATAGTTGATTAATCTCGATCATTTCTCAATAATCCCTAACTTTAATTTTATGTTAAATAGGTTCAATATTTTCCATTGCTTCGTTATGGAACGGATAACCGGATGTTTCTTGATTTAGCGGGTCAGCGGGTTGGTCGTCAGGGGATGTAATTTGACCGTTAGTGTAGGTATTGGGTTTTGTGGAAGAGCCTTTATGGCTGGCGTGACCGCTGCTCATCTTTGTTTCCTCAATTAGGTTTATGGAACAATTTCTAGCTTAGACTTAGCTGCTGCGGGCGATCGCCTATCTTAAGTCAGAGATCTGCTTAAGTACATCGCACAGCAGAAAGTTTGTATTACTCTGCCATAGATTCGAGCAGACGACCAACTACAGGGTCAATCTGCCAGTAATCCTTACCGTCTTGCTTCTGATTTCCTAAATGCGAGACAAGACTGAGGAGATCCGCCCATCTGAGAGTCTGCTTGACAACTTCAGGCGATACATCATCAACAAGATCAATTAATTCCTCAACCGCTGCTTCTCCCCATTGGGCCAAAGTTCTCATCACCAGTTTTATTTGAGGTTCGCAACCGTCAAAGCCCATTGAATTAATTAATTGATCGGATTTATTAAATTGATTCTTCAGTTCCGGCAAAGAATCTTGCCAGCGAGAATCAGCCTGGTAAAATTTATAGAATTCTTGCAGCAGGTTTGACCAATTCCCTGTCACTTCTGTAATCTTCTTTCTAACTTCTAGTTCCCTGGGCAAATTAACATCTTCCAACCAATGTCGCAGCGCGGCATCGTGCCAAGGTTTGAGACTGAAACTTCTCAGTTCCTTAAAGTAATCAACATTTGTGGAATTATGATTAACTAACTGCCAAGCCTTCTGAGGATTTGCGACAAAAACAAGCTGCATAAACGAGTCTTCTTTCTTCAATCTTTTGACTTTATTAATTGCCTCATCAACCCAATCCTTAGTCCAAGGGGTGGTGGGTGATACAACAACGAGCGTCGTGGTATCTTTCTTGCGACGGTTACTAATTTCTGTCAAACGCTGGCTGAAATCCGAGCGGTCTGAAAGGTTTTCTAAATAGTGAATTTTGCAATCCTTCTTACTAAAGGCTGCTTCCATAAAAACTCTCAAATCGTCAATTCCTGCCGCTTGGCAGCCAAATATAATAGAGACACCGTACTCCCGGCGCAGCAGCTCTGATTCCTGTTGAACAGTTAAAGGACTGCGCCGGGAATCAGCTTTATTTTTGACAAGAGGAGACCGAAAAGTAGCAGGTTCGTATTCAGGTGGAGCTTCACGCGGTCTCAGAAGTTCTGCTTCAATTTCTGGTTGCGTACCCATAAGCAAGGCTAAATTAGAACTTCTCAGAGTGAAGTAACCTGCATTGGTTTCTCGTAAAACTCCTAATCCGACCATTTCTTCTAGTAAAGCAAGGATTTCATCTTCTGATGACCTTCCCGCGAATCCTTCAGACCACCAAGACAAGACTTGCTCGCAAATCCAAGATACAGAAAACCCATCCTCCATGCCTGTTTCATTCTCCTGAGAGCCATCAGCAATCGAGTAGGCAATTACCTCGTAGCGCGGATCGAGTCCCAGGGTCAACTTAAAGCGATCGCGAATATTATTGCGAAGGTCTTGACTTTGATAAGCTTCTTCTACATGGCGAGAAGTAATCACGTAAGGCGGACTAATTTTAGGATCGAAAGTAGGCACATCTGGGTTAGTAATGTGCTTGAGTAACTGCTCGCAATAGAGTTGAATCAAGCTCGGATAATAGTTAGTCTGCCAAAGAATGCGCGGGATTAAATCAAGTGATTCAAAACGATAGCCAAGACTAGCCAGCGGACGTTCTACCAATGCTGTTGCCGATCGCATTTCACCATTATTCAGCAGAGGCCCAATGCAGATGGGCGCGCCAAAGTGAGCCAGCGGATGGTTTGCTTGTCTAGTGGTTCTCAGAACGTTGTGCAATCCGGCAAAGACTACCTTAAAACGTCGGTTAGTTTCCGTCATTAATTTTCTGAACTCATCGCAGCGCGGGAAATCCTCCTTACCATCGGCTTCCAGGAAATTATCTGCCTCATCCAACAACAGCAAAAAGCGCCGCTGCTTGTCGAATTCCAGCCAACTTTTAATCCGCTGCAAGCTGCTTTCGCGGACTGAATTGCGCCGGTTGGTATCGGGAATTTGCAATTTATCCAATTCTTCGTTTAGTAGATGCCAAATCTTATCTAACAGTTGCTTGCGCCCAATTTCTTTGATATCCAAAAATAGGGCGTTCCTTCCCACCTCGGTTGCGTGAAAAGTCCGGTGTACATACTTAAGCAAAACCGTTTTACCTAACTGGCGCCCTCCATAAATTAAACAAGAACCTTCTGGATCGATTATGGATTTCCGTTCTCGTTCTCGCCCGTAAAACATCTCAGGCGGAACCTCTCCTGCTGCGGTTTTATAAGGTTCTAGGTAAGTAAAGGGTAAGGTACAGTCAAACAAGACAGGTAGGCGTGTTTTTTGTTCTCCGCAAAGGTAGAGCATCAGCACATCATCTATAACAATGAAAGTGCTCCGACGCTGCCGACACAAATCAGCCAAATCTCGGCGTTTCTTTACGGTCATTCGCCGAAAATAAAAGACGAATACTGGAGAACCGAGAGCAGTTTCTCCAACCGCATTCAGGATATCTTGTTCGTTTGGTATATCCCATAGGCAAAGAATCCGGTAATGACCGTTGGCGGCTGAACCATAGGCAGACACAGGACAGCGATTTTGGTCAAATATCGGCTCGGCATTAACGTCAATCCAGGTATATTGTCCTGATTTTTTAAATGTAAGAGATTTTAGGTTAAAACCGAGGTTGCTGAGAATTTGATGAGCATCTTTCTCTGTGGCTTGATTCCTTCCCTTGGCTGCCAACCAAGTGTCGAGCATTTCAGCGGCTTTTTTGGCTTGGGCCCCCTGCGGCATCTGGATTTTGGCGATATTTTTCCCTTTGGAAATGTCTGCAATTAGCTCTTGCTTTTTGTAATCCTGAAGCACTTTTTCGATCGCAGTATACTTATCATGCTCGAAGAAGTCTTTAAAAGCATCTCTCTTTTCCTCTGGTTCAGGAAGCGATCGCCCTTTTTGCAGCATAGATATATATTCATTAGCCGTCAGGATATCGCCTCGATCCAATACACTGCAAATTCTGGTACGATCGGCATCTGCTATACCTGTTTGCTGAAGACTCTCTAATTCCTCGGATACCCGATCAATCTGTTCCTGGCGCTTGGCGCTAATTCCTTGACCTATCGCCCGAAGCAGCTCAATCTTTTCGGAAAATAGCCTGGTAGTTTCCAGAGCATTTTTAATGCTTTCAATCTGTGCTGCATAAGCAGTTCTATCTGTTTCTCTTAGCAAACCAAAAGCTACGGCACTTTCGAGCTGTTTGCTAGTAGTCTCGACCTGCTCATGCAAAATTACTTGGCACTGTTCAATCCGATTATTCCGTTCGTCCTTTAGCCGATCGAGGTCTAATGTTGATTCGGGGTTGTATTCGAGATATTCGATGATTTGTGCCGTAGCCTCATGATTTCCGACCGCTTTTGAACTACAGACATAACTTTGCATATCGAATGCTTGTTGCCAATCCCAAATGTCATTTTTGACTAACTCCAAAATTCCATCTATACCCGCTTCAGGATTAGCGATATCCAGTTCCCAGGCATCGTTGATAGGGAGAGACGGCATTCTTAACAGATCCGCGTGCAGGATATGTCTTGCGTAAGGTTCTGCGGTTGACAATTTGGTATCTGGATCGAAGATATTGGCGATGTCTTCCACAGCTTTTCGGCAACAGGCAATACCAGCTAAAATAAACACTGGAGGTTTTGTCGCCTCAAAGGTATCTAATTCTTGGAGAACAGTATCTTGAAGATTCTCAATATCTTGTTTTAACTGTTTTGCTTCTTTCTGAAGATAATTGTCTCTTCGATCTAAGCGCGATTCCTGAATTTCAATCCACTTTCGCACCAAATCAACAGGTTCACGAACGCGATCGCGAAACTGAATCACGGCTTTCCCCATCATGGCGTCACTGCGACTGCGGCGAATTTTACGATCGGTCTTCTCAACTTCAGAGTCTATCTGGGATTCGTCAGACAATCGATTGACTTTCTGCTTGAGTGTTGAAAGTTTACTCAAATCGCTTTCAAGTACAGGAAATAGTAAAGAGTGAATCAGTTCGTCCGGCTTCAACCAATCCTGCCAAACCTTCTTCGCCGGCGGGTAAATCATATCTTTTTTATGTGCTTGAGACCACCAAGATTCGATGTTTTGATGCAATTGGTCTAAAGATTTTTGTATGTCTGCCTGGTCTTGAGCTTTCTTGATGGCTGTGATATCCAGCGCCCGCTGCCTATCGCCGTGTTTGGCGATAATTTGGCAATAATCGTATAGTTTGTCGAGTCCAGCTTTACCGAAGTGAATCTGCTGGAGAAGGTGCTTCGCACCAGTATTTGGCGCTAGTAAAGACGGTCGCAGTGCTGCTGCTGCCAAGAGCAAGCTTGCAGCTTGAGTCCATTCACTTTTATCTGGCAATAAATAGCTTTCGCTGTAACTCGTGAAGTCATCTTTAAGCAGATTTGCAAGTTGTCCATATCCTACGTCATAGCGCAGGTTTTTTCCTACCAATACTGCTCGAATTAACTGCGGTGGCAGGTGCGGATTAAAGTGAGGATATTCTTTTTCTAAACAGCGAGCTAAATGAAAGGCAAGGCTGAGTCTTTCTTCAAAAATCAGCCGCCAAACTAAGTCGCGCAAAACTGCTGGACGTTCTCGATCGGTGCCGTCCAAGATGGATTGAGCGATTTTTTGAGCGGTATCATTGGGCGAGAAGCAGTAAAAAGGGTGTTTTTCTTCTCTTTTTTTATCCCCCTGCTTTTTAACTTCTTTCCCTTGTTGCTTTTCAGAAATTTGCTGATGTATCTGAATTGCGGTTGGCGATTCTATTGGAATATTTGGGATATTTTCCGGGGTGGGCACCGCGAGCGCGTTCTCTGTCGATACCCCATTCAACTCTGCTGCGGGTAGTGCTTCTACCCGAGGAATATTTTCAGACTTGGGAGACTCAACTAAGTCATTTTTGTCTAATTTATTTTGAGTATAAACCGGAGGTAAATCTGGGATTGCTTTCTCCTGAATAATGAGCTTTCCTCTCCCTGCTGCCCTCGCCAGAGTTCTTCCAAATGATGCCGTTACCACATCCTCTAAGGAATCTAAACGTTCGTCATCTGCTTCTTCCCATTCTGCAATTAGTGTTAGCAGTTTTGAGAATGGATGATTGCCATCAGCCAAGAGTTGGGTGTCCGGATGCAAGTCAGACTCCTGAGATTCGGAGATGGCGCGTTGAAGTTCGCGGGCTTTTTCCTGACATTCCAACAATGACTGAAAATTGCTTTCTACTCGATGGGCGATCGCTAAAATGCGTTCCAAAACCCTCAAGGAAGAGTCGCGGACAAGAGCGATCCCACTTTTTTGCTTCTCGGCCAAATCAACACGGTCAAGTACAGACTTGATATCTGCTAAAGAACCAATTTCCTCAGCTTGCAGCATTGGCAATACTGCCAAAGATTCAGCCAGTTCTAGCACCTTGTCGCGAAGCTGAATAAAGTTTTTACGGGACTCGTCAAGTTCTTGAATAAGCTGTTGAGATATAGGTATACCAGGGTAAAGCAACTTTCGACTCGCCTCTGACAGCCGTGCTTCCAGTTGGGAAAAAATCGGCTCTAGTGCGGTGAGTTGTTTTAGTAAGTCTGCTGAATTGTGTTCCATCGGTTTAATCACTCCATTTAAGTTATTTTCTGTCGGTTCTGCAAGGTGAAAATTCTGGTCATTATTTGCATAATTGAAATTATTTTCATTTTCATCGGCACTCGACAGGTAAGTCTGAGCCAACGTTGCTTGTTGTATATTTGATTTGTCTATGAAATTGTTAAAATAAATTAATGGTTCGGTCATATTAGCTATATCAACTATTTTATCATCAACAGGCTCCTGTAAGAAAGTGTCGCGGCTGCGAGACAAGTTTTCTGGAATGTTGAAGTGTCTGGGCTGCATCGGTTGGGCGATCGGTCTTTTTGTCTCAGTTTGATAAATTGCTGTGGGGCGAATATAATCTTTTAAAATGCTGCTGCGGTTGGGATGGCGCAATCTTAGTAAAGCGTTAGCCTCAATTTGCCGAATCCGCTCGCGGGTAAGATTAAATATATTGCCGATTTCTTCTAGAGTCTTCTCGCGGCCGTCATCCAAGCCGAATCGCATCCGTATAACCTCACGTTCGCGGGAACTGAGGGTGTTTAAGACGCTTTCTATGTCTCGCCGCTGGTTAATTTTTAAAATATAATCTTCTGGTGTTTCCCCATGGAATTCAATCAACTCTCCCAATGTAGAACCTTCTTCATTACCCATTCTAGTATCCAAGGAAATGATAGGCTGATCCGATTCAATAACCAAGCGCAATTTGGCAGTAGTCATTTTCCAGCAATCAGCGACTTCTTCCATCTTGGGAGTGCGACCAAATTCTTGAGAAAGCAGTTTGGTAGTTTTCTTAATCCGCGAGATCGTTTCGCAAAGGTGAACTGGCAGGCGGATAGTCCGTGATTGATCGGCAATCGCCCGCGTAATTTCCTGACGAATCCACCAATATGCGTAGGTGGAAAACCTGTAGCCCTTCGTGCAATCAAACTTTTCTACAGCCCTGATTAAACCCAGATTTCCCTCCTGAATCAAGTCTAAGAAATCCAGCCCTCGATTTTGATATTTTTTAGCGATTGAGACTACCAGCCGCAAGTTAGACTCTACCATTTTGTCTTTAGCTTTTCGGCTGCCCTCTAATTCTAACTCAGCAATTATTCGAGCTAATTCAATCTCTTCGTCAGCTTTGAGCATGGGAATTCGACCGATTTGTTGCAGGTAAACCCGAAGCGAATCTGGCGGTAGGCGCTCTTTTTTAAATTTGATGCTGTCAGGAATAGTTTTATGCCAAGCTTCATGAAATTCGTCAAAGTTGCTAAAGCCATGATTCTCATGCAACTCTGTCACAAAAATATTGAAGAGCATTTTTAAATGAGAGTTTGTCGGACTGGCGAATGGGATATCTTTAAGATGTTTGACTTTTCCTAATACATCTTTAGATTCATTGCGTTTGTGTTGGCGGCGGTTTATCATGGAGAAAGTCAGAGTTTCTCCATGCTGAAAGAGAACGATCGCCGGCATCGGTAAAATTTTATTAATCTCGCGGACAATGCCGTCAAGTTGTTCTATAGTGTACGCGCTCCTCCGCAGTGCGATCGCGAAAAACAAGTACGAAGTAAAAAAGGCACTCTCACCACTGCTAGTATCAAATTCGACAAACTGGTCATTATCTGCAATTTCTGTCCCGGTAAATTGGAAGAGAAAATCAACCGACAGCCATTCCTCTAAGAGAGCTTTTTGGGAGTTGAGCTCTTGATATATGTCAAATTCTGCAATAAAATTATCCGAACTATTAGGATAAAACGGAAGAGTTTTATCACTGCGGTAGCCAAGAGCAAAGAACAAATTCCGGGCGTTATCAGCAAGTTTCCCCTTGGCAAAACTACTTAAAGCTTGATTAATAGATACTTTTGCTTGTTGTTCGCTGACGCTCATTTAATCACCAACCAGGTAATCAGTTCAAAATCCGTTGTTGCTTTAACCTGATGCGCTTTTTCAACCAATACAGCACTGCGGCTAGACAGCAGGTAGCCGATGCTCCGCTTCTTGTAAATATCTGCAATTGAATCCACCGCCCGCTTCAGCAAGTCGTTATACAAACTCATATCAAATCCGTTATTAGTTTGTCGATCGAACAAGTTGCACAACTCTTCATAGGGAACAGTACACCCCGCGCACAGCAACTGATATATTTCAAGTATTTGTTTGGGTTGAGCAAAAGTTAATCGCACTTCCTTATTTTCTCGAACGTAAACTAAAAAGTATGGTTGCAGCGGGTTGACGGTTTTATTATCAAGACAATCGCCTTTTTGTTTGAGGCAAAAAATTACGCCCGGAGCAATTATCGGGTACTCCGAGTTAGTTGGAACTACTGCATAAAGTCCTAAAGGAGCATCTTGGAGTAGTTTGCGGTTGCTCTCAATGTATTTGGCTAGTTCAATTCGGAAGTCATCGAGAGTGAATTCGGTTAGGGCTACACTCTCCGTGAAATCTTCGAGATCCAGCACCTCATGTTTCAATCGCAGCAACTGCTTGTCGCGGTATTTCAAATCACTCTCAATCAGTTCTTGAATTTCCTTTGCCTCCAGCAGGTTATCTTCAAATGTACCAGCCATGTCCGCTAAAGCCATCCGTGCTTCTACTCGATTTTTCAGATTGATGTATTGATCCAAGTTCTCTGTCGGCCAAAAATTAATTAATTGTACCGTGTGGTTGGGACTGCCAATGCGATCGCACCTACCGAACCGCTGGATAATTCGGACTGGGTTCCAGTGTATGTCGTAGTTAATCAGATAATCGCAATATTGTAAATTTTGCCCTTCTGATATACAATCTGTGGCAATTAATAAGTCAATCTCGCCGTCTTGCTGCATAGATGGAATTTGGGCGCGTTTCTTGGCGAACGGCGAAAAATTTGTCAGGACGTGATTGAACTCATTTTTGCCAAAGGTGGTCTTATTTGCCGCCGAACCACCAGTCACCAAAGCTAGGTTAATTTTCAATTCTAATGTTGCCCATTCCCGCAATCCTTCGTAGAGATAAACTGCCGTATCTGCAAAGGCAGTAAACACTAAAACCTTGCGATTTGGTTGGCCATGCTTGTTAGTTGTAGGATTCCTAACTTTCTTGGCGATCCGTTCTTTTAGCTCAGCCAGCTTGGCATCGCGTTCAACAGAAATGCTTTGGGCAGAATTGTAAATTTTTTTAAGCTGTTTCTTGTCGTTTTTCAGGTCTTTTAACCAGGTTTCGACATCGAGGTGCACCATTTTAACTTTTAGCTTGCCAACCTCCCACGCCGCTCGTAAATCCTCGTCTTCTTCTGCCTCGAACTCTAAATCCTTGAAATCAATTTCCGCGTTTTCGTCTTGCCAATTCCTGAAGGATTCGAGTCGTTTTTGTAACTCTGATATTTTGTCAATAGTCCGCTGCATTGTGATAGCGAAGGAATTCACCGAGCTTTCCAGGCGTTTCAAAAAATTAACCTTTATCATGCCGATCAGAGAGCGTTCCCGATCGCTCTGTTTGAAATTTCGCCCTCCTTTATTTTCATACACCGAACGATAGGGGGGCAGGACATATTTTGAAGGGTTGAATAGCGAGAGTTGATATTTAGAAATTTCGCTGTTAAGCTGTTCGTAGGACATGAACTCACCCTTTAGGTCAATCTCAGGAAATACGGAGATGGGTGTGAGCCGTTCTGGAAAGCCGCCTAATTGGGCGATCGCATCTTTATAGTATTTTTGAATGTGCTTGCGCGATCGTGCGATCGTCAATTGGTCAAGCAGTTTGAAAAAAGCAGAACTTAGTTCTTCCAGCAGTTCGCTAGTTTTGCGATCGCGACTTTTCTTAGCCCACTTGGTAAATTTTCCCTGAGCATCAGCTAGTGTATCGCGCAGACTGACAATTCCCAGCGATTCGCCAAACGCAGCATCGCGACCTTCTGTTATAAAATAAAGTTGATTCCGCAAATCCTTTAAATCATTGTTAACCGGAGTTGCTGATAAGAGTAGCACCTGAGTTTTGACACCGCTCTTGATAATATCATCCATCAACCTTTCGTAACGGCTCTTTCTAATTAGATTACCAGATTCGTCCCGTTTGCTCTTGATGTTGTTGCGGAAATTGTGCGATTCGTCAATAACTACCAAGTCATAGTTACCCCAATTAATCGTTTCTAAATTAATGTCCCCAGAGTAACCAGAGTCACGACTCAAGTCGGTGTGAGATAGGACTGTATAGTTAAAGCGGTCTTTAACCAAAGGATTGAGATCGCTATTGTTCTGTGCTAGATATACAGTCCAATTCTCGCGGAGTTTTTTGGGACACAGAACCAAAACTTTTTCATTGCGAAGTTCAAAATGTTTAATAACCGCTAGAGCTTCAAATGTTTTACCTAAACCAACGCTGTCAGCAATAATACACCCGTTATATCGTCGGATTTTATTGATGGCGGCCTTAACTCCGTCTTTTTGAAATTCAAATAGAGCTTTCCAGATTTCTGTATCAAATAGGTGTAGCTGTTCGCTGAGAATATCGCTTTTTTCTAGGTCATCTAGAAAAGTCTCGAAGATATGAAACAGAGTTTTGTAGTAGATAAACTCAGGAGAATTATTCTGGTAAAGTTGCTCTAGGTACAGCAGCACATCTTGTTTGACATCTTCGATGAGCTCGGCATCATTCCAGAGTTCATCAAACCAGGCTTTAAGGTCGCGGGTATCGCGTTTACTATCTACTTCTAGATTGAGTTCAATATTGTTGTTATTTTTACCTAATCCGAGTCCCCGCATGGTAAAATTAGAACTGCCCATAATAGCATTTTCAGTTCCGTTATGAGCAATGTGATACATTTTGCCGTGCAGTAAATTAGATTGCTTTACTGACCGTATCTGGACTTTTTTTTCAATCCATTCTGCACATTCTTTCGCCACCCGTTTTTGCTGCAACCGATTCTGTAGCTGCAAGCCCTCATCCTCAATTTGGAACGCCTTTTTATCGGTTTTACTGGGGTCAAGGGACTTGATGAAGCGCGGTTCGCCAAACAAAAATTTTAAGCTTTTAATACCTAGAAGTTGTTCCTTCAAAGCATCAAAAGCATAAATTGTAAAGTAAGCAGAAACAATTGACAAGCTTGAGTTTTCCTCGACCTTGGCTTTCAAAAAATTGCCCACAGTTCCGCGGTGGCGGTTGTCTCTAATTGCCGACTTTGGGAGAGAAGAATCATGCTTTGACATAGCCTACCTTTATGCGGTTGTTGCACTTGGCTATATTCTACATCTTCCACGATTCTTAGGAACGGGCTCTCCGGCCCGTTCCACAACATATACTGATATTGTACAATCAACTCCGCAAACGGCCCGATCGCATAATGCTAATAATCAACCAAAAACCCAAAAAACTAGCCGCCCCAAACAAACCATTGCTCAAAAAAGATAGCTGAGCAGTTTGCGCGTTAGAAGAAATAATTGCCGCCCCCACAATCAGCGAACCTACAACAATACTAAAAGAAAGCCGATTCGCAGAATCCCCCAAAGTGCGGCGCAGCGGATCGAGTTCTTTTAGCGTCAAATTCCACTTCAAAGTTTCCGAAGTCACCCGGTCTAAAAGCACTTCCACCTGTCGCGGAGATTGCAAAGATAAGCTTTTCAGATCCAGGGCAGTTCTCAACAGAGCTTGTACCGGGTCATCTCCCAATAACTGACGCCGAAACATATCTGTCATCAGCGGTTTGACCTGCTCTATAATATTGAATCTGGGATTAAAAGAACGCGCCAATCCTTCCAAATTAGCTAAAGTTTTTGCGTACAAACCGAGATTGCTGGGCAGCCTAATTTTATTGTTTCTGGTAATTTCCAGTACCTCATAAAATATTTCCGATAAGTTCATTTGCGACAAGCTAATATTGTAATACTTTCGCAGCATTCGAGCCAAATCGTTTTCGAGATTAGCCAAACTTGTAGGCTGAGCAAATTCTGCCATTTGCAATGTTAATTGAGCGCAGCGCTGAGCGTCTAAATCGACAATTGACAGTAACATTTCTGTCAAATTCTGCTGGGTGCGCGGGTCTAACCTGCCGACCATGCCGCAGTCTAGCAGGGCAATCCGACCGTCTTTGAGATAAAATAAATTGCCGGGATGCGGGTCTGCGTGAAAGAATCCGTCGATGTACAACTGCTGGAAGAAAACGCGGCAAAGCAGGGTTGTAATTGCTTCGCGTTCGGCATTTATATCTCCTTTGTGGCCAATTCCTTGCAAATCGCCTAACAGAATTGGCACTCCGTTCAGCCATTCCATTACTAAGAGTTTTTTTGTAGTCAACTCCCAGTTAATTTCTGGTAGAACAACTTGTTTTGGGTCGAACCATTTACTTTTAGATAAATTGCGGCGCAGTTCGTCGGTGTAGCTGGCTTCTTGAATGAAGTCTAGTTCTGCACGCAGGGCGATCGCAAATTCTTCGGCTAGGGCGACAATATCGTATTGTTGACCGAAGTCTGTCAGCATCACAAGTTCGGCCAAACCTCGGAGCACGGCGATGTCTTGTTCGATGACAATATCGATACCGGGGCGCTGAACTTTCAGGGCGACTTCGCGGCCGTCTTTTAAGGTAGCTTTGTGGGTTTGGGCGATCGAGCCTGCGGCGATCGCCTGAGTGTTAAATTTAGCGAAGGTATCTTCGAGAGATTGTACGAGTTCCTTGCGGACAATCGCTTCTACTTGCGACCACGGTACGGGGGGCACTTCCGCTTGCAGCGTGGAGAGGGTTTCGATGTAGGCGGCGGGTAAAAGGTCGGGACGGGTACTCAGCAATTGTCCCAATTTCACAAAAACTGGGCCTAATTCTACCAAGATGTTGCGGAGAACAGCGGGAGTTGGGAGACTGGGTGCGTCGGTTTTGCGGCCGGTTAGGAGGCTTTTCATGTAGTCCCAACCGTTGCGGAAGACGACCTCTAGGATTTCTCCTTTGCGAGAAGTGTTTTGAACTAGGCTAAACAATGGGCCTCCGGGTCGATCGACTTTGCTAGCAATATAACTACTAGGATAGCGCTGTTGACCGAGCTGACCATTGTCTTGAGGAATAATTTGGGGGTGAGAGGGTGGGAATGGGCGCAATTTCTGAAGAGGGATAGCTGCGCTGCGCCTACTTTGGGGTGTGGGGGAGGGCGATCGGTTTTTGGCCGTAGCATTAATCCTCATGTTAATATACAGTTAAAGTAGACATGATATTTTTATGATTAAATTTATTGAGTTTAAAAGTTGAATCAAAAACTTGAATAAGTAAGTTATTACCAGCCAAATTGTCAATGTGTTTCACATCTATAAAAAACATGATTGCTATCCAATCTCCTGCAAACTCGATCGAATTATCCATCAACTTAACTGACGATCAATTTTTTCAGCTTTGTCAGAACAACCGCGATTATCAATTTGAACGTACAGCATCAGGGGAATTAATTATTATGCCACCGACAGGCAGTGAAACTAGCAAGCGCAATATCGATTTATCATATCAACTTCAAGCCTGGAGCAGGCAAAATAATCTAGGAGTTGCCTTCGACTCTTCTGGAGGCTTTACACTCCCGAATGGTGCCGATCGCTCTCCTGATGCCTCTTGGGTCAAAAAAGAACGCTGGGATGCTTTAACACCGGAACAAAAAGACAGTTTTGCTCCTTTGTGTCCCGATTTTGTGGTCGAGTTGCGATCGAAGACTGATTCGTTGAAAAAGCTGCAAGAGAAAATGCAAGAATATATAGATAACGGTGCGAGATTGGGTTGGTTAATTGACAGGCAAAATCGGCGGGTAGAAATTTATCGCCCCGGTCAAAGTGTGGAAATTCTCCAAAATCCTGCCACTGTGTCGGGGGAAGATGTACTGCCTGGTTTTGTGTTGGATTTAGCAGAAATTATGTAGTCAGTGGCAGATGCGAGTTGCGTCACTAAAATTTCCTAGGTTCGTAGTAAAGACTTTAGTCTTTCTGGCTTTATTGAGTAAGAAAAAACTGAAGTCCTGACTACGAACCTGTTTTTTTATTGCGGTGTCGCCCTTTACAACAAATCTTTCAATTTGTCATCTTCTCCCAACACTTTGATTACCTGTTTAATCTCCTGCGTCCTGTCCTTTTTCACAATCAAAGTTACATTCCCATCTCTGACAACTACCACATCTTCTAAACCAATAGTGACAATCACCTCATTCTCATCGGCTGCATAAAAGATGCCACCTTTGGTATCAATTCCGACGTGTTTTGCTAACTCGACATTCGGTTTGTCTCCTTGCAGCAAACGACCGATCGCATTCCAATCACCCAAATCGTCCCAACTAAAGCTCACAGGCAAAACACAGGCTTTTTGCGTCTTCTCCATCAGGGCGTAATCAATGCTAATTTTCGGCAATTCCGAGTAAGCAGCAGCACCTTTCGCTTCCAAAGCTGCCATCATTTCCGGTACATGATTTCGCAATTCTGTCAAGACCGTACCGACTCGAAACACAAAAATTCCGCCGTTCCAACTAAACTTACCGCTGGCGACAAATTCTTCAGCAGTTGTGCGATCGGGCTTTTCGGTAAACCTCGCCACCCGGTACGCCGGAAAACCGCCAAAACTGCCAATTTCCTCGCCTTGTTCGATGTAGCCGTAGCCAGTGGAAGCATAACTCGGTTTAACACCCAAAGTGGCGATCGCACTTTCCTTCATCGCCAACTCAGCAGCCGCTTCCAAAGTCTTGACAAACTCCTCCGGTTCCCCAATCCAGTGATCCGCGGGGAAAAACCCGACAACCGCATCCTCACCGTAACGCTTCGCAATTTCGATCGCACTCCAAGCCACCGCCGGCGCAGTATCCCGGCCTTCGGGTTCGGCCAGCAAATTCTCTTGAGGTAAAAGCGGCAACTGTTCCCGAACCCCGTCGGCCAACATTTCCGATGTTACCACCCACAAATCGTCCCAGCCGTTACCTAATGTTAATAGTCTTTCCGCTGTAGTCTGCAGCAAACTCTTGCCACTACCGTCGAGACTCAAAAACTGCTTGGGGCGCTGCTTGCGACTCAGCGGCCAGAAACGTTCGCCTTTACCGCCGGCCAGAATCACAGGAATTAAGGTTCTACTCATGGTTTAAAGTTTAAAAAGTTCACATCTATTTTGGCTTGATACCCGTAGGGACACGGCAATGCCGTGTCCTTACCCGTAGCTTAATTTTTAATTCTACCTTCTATCTTCCGCCTGTCACTTTGTCAATCCAATTAGTATTACGATAAATGTATGGTGCGCCGCAGCGCACCTTACCCCAATATCAGACCGATAAGTTATCGTTAACGAATTCTTTAAAATTGCTATAGCCACGAGCAATTAGCAATTAGCTATTGATTCGACAATTCGACGTTGAGTTCGTTCACGACACGGCGTTTCAGCGGGAGAGATTTTTCACGAGGCAGCAAGTCAAATACTTTCCTAAAAGCATCATCTACCTGTTCAAATGGTATTTGTCCTTTCTCATTAAAAACTACTTTTCCTGATTGGTCGAGGATGACAGTTTGAGGTACAAAACCTTCGTAATAATGGCTCGGTTCGGTGGTTTTGGGTGACGGTTGCGGAGGCAAAGAGTCAATTATTACTGGGATAAAATCGGCTTCGCGGCCGTAAAATTCCTGGAGTTGAGAGACGACGATCGCGTATTGCTTGGAGTCGCTGCTGTCGTCAGTGTAAAACACTAACAATACGGGTTTATTACGTTTGAAAGAATCTGTGAGCTTGACCTTAGGAGGAACTAGGGAACCGTTGCCCGCGTAGAGGGCAAAGATAGTGCCGTCGAAGCGATCGTCTGTGAGAGTTGCTAAGGCTGGCGGTGCGCCGGTTAGCAGTATCAAGCTAAGTGCGATCGCCACTGTTAAAAGACTGGCTGACAAGATTCGCTTCAGCAAGCCCAGGCCAGAAGCAGGAGTAACAATTGATTTTTTGTTCTCAGGAAATATCATATGTTGTTGGCAGTTGCTGTAAGGAAAGCGAAATCAAATGCAAAAACTTTCCTAATTGTATCAGCAACTGTATGCAAATGTTCCTGAGTAGGTTAACCTAGTGTCGGATAGACTATGATAATTTGCTTGTTGTAGCGATCGACACGGTGATTCTACTGATCCAAAAACACTATTTGCGATCGGCTTTTCAGGAGTGGGCTGAAAGTGTCCGCGCCACAATAGAATTTATTTGTTGCGGGCTGAGCTTGTAGCTTCTGAGAATGATGCAAGATGTTAAATTCAACTGATAACTAGAAACTGACAACTGGGAATTCACAACTAATGATAGCTTTGCTTGACGCACTCCTCGCCCAAACGCCCGCTGCTGATGTTTCCGGGCCCGCTCAAATCAATCTGTTGCAGGCGATTGTTTTAGGAATTGTACAAGGATTAACAGAGTTTTTGCCCATCAGCAGCAGCGCTCATTTGAAGGTAGTGCCGATCGCCCTTGGATGGGGCGATCCGGGGGTTGCTTATACTGCTGTAATTCAGTTGGGCAGTATTGTTGCAGTGCTTTGGTATTTCTGGAAAGACTTGACAAATATAACTGTTGGTGCAATTGAAGCAGTGGTGAAGCGCAACTACAAATCGCAAGAGTTTCAAATGGCGGTGGCACTGGTTTTGGGAACAATACCTATACTCTTTTTTGGGCTGCTAATCAAGGCATTGGTTCCAGATTTTGATCACTCGCCGCTGAGAAGTTTGACCAGCATCGCCATTGCTTCGATCGTCATGTCGCTACTGTTAGCAATAGCAGAAAAAATTGGCAAGCGCAATCGCACTTATGAAAAGTTAACTGTCTCAGACGGTATTTTGATGGGATTAGCTCAAGCAATAGCCTTGATTCCGGGGTGTTCGCGATCGGGTTCTACCCTAACAGCAGGATTGTTTATGGGATTGGAAAGACCCGCCGCCGCGCGGTTTTCTTTTCTATTGGGAATTCCGGCAATTACTCTGGCTGGATTAGTGGAATTGAAGGGTGCTTTGGGAGAAGGAATCAGCGATGCTGGAGTTGCAGCTTTGATAGTGGGAACAATTTCGGCATTTGTGTTTTCTTATTTGTCAATCGCCTGGCTGCTCAAGTTCCTGCAAACTCAAAACACCTGGGTGTTTGTGTGGTACAGGTTGGCTTTTGGCGTGGCAATTTTGACCGCGCTTGCAGGTGGGGCAGTGAACAATATTTAAAAGATAAATCCGATAGCAGTAGGAGCGACTTATGTCGCTCTGCTCTCGGTAGAAGTAAGAAATAGAACGCCCCATTACAAAATTGTTATCAATGCAAGAAAGTCTGAAACCTCAACAGCAAGAGAATTTAGAGAATCTATTGATGCAGTTAAAAATAAATTTAGATCGGGACGATTTAGATAAAATGTGCCAGTGCCGTTAAGGAGGAAGGCGAAAGATTTGTCTCCCCCTTTTTTCTATAATTTGAGCTGACCACTTTTCTTTTATTTACATAACTCATTCAGACGCGCTATAGTAACGAAAAATACCAAAAAAAATCAAGTTTCGGATTCGGATAATGTTTAATTAGATCCTCGAATTTTTAAGGAAGTCGGGGCTCTGGGTATTCTATTTGTTAGCGATTAGTAGTGCGATCGACCTTTGGGGAGTTTTTGCAGTTTATTGAAGTTTCCTCAAATTGTTAAGGGCTGTTTCATAGTTATATTTATCACCTTGCTGCTGAAATAAGTCTGCTGCTTTCTGAAAGTCTTGCATCGCCCCGGGCTTGTCTCCCCCTTCAGCGCGGGCAATTCCCCGGCTCAAGTAGGCGCCGGCTAAGTTAGGATTGATTTGCAAAGCTCGATCGTAATCGGCTAAAGCACTTTGCGTGTCTCCTAAACGAGAGCGGGCAACGCCCCGGTTTAAGTAGGCATCGGCAAAGTTAGGATTAATTTGCAAAGCTCGATCGTAATCGGCAAGTGCACCCTGACGGTCTCCTAAATCATCGCGAGCATTCCCCCGGTTGGTGTAGGCTTCGGCCCAGTTAGGATTGATTCGCACAGCTTCGTTAAAATCGGCTACAGCTCCCTGATTGTCTCCTGAAACATAACGGATAATCCCCCGGTAATAGTAAGCAAGAGCATCGTTAGGATTAATTCGTAAAACTTGGTTGAAATCGAGGATCGCACCTTCCTTGTCTCCTAACTCAGAGCGGGCAAGTCCCCGGTTGCCGTAGGCTTCTAATAAGTTAGGATTAATTCGTAAAGCTTCGTTGAAATCCGCTACAGCACCCTGGTTGTCTCCTAAATCAGAGCGCACCATTCCCCGGTTGTTGTATGCAGAGGCATAGTTAGGATTATTTCGCAAAGCTTCGGTGTAATCGGCGAGTGCACCCTTTTTGTCTCCCAAACGAGAGCGGGTAACTCCCCGGTTGTAGTAGGCTGAGGTATCGTTGGGATTAATTCGTAAAGCTGCGTTGTAATCAGCGAGTGCACCCTGGCTGTCTCCTGAGTCATCGCGGGCATTCCCCCGGCTGGTGTAGGCATCTACATAGTTAGGATTAATTCGCAAAGCTTCGTTGAAATCCGCTACAGCACCCTTATTGTCTCCTAAACTATAGCGGGCATTTCCCCGGCCGTTGTAGGCTTCGGCATAATTAGGATTAAGCACGATTGCTTGAGTGTAAGCCGCTATAGCGCCTTGATAATCTCCTTTTTC
Organism: Microcoleus sp. N9_A1; assembly: GCF_036701795.1. NCBI lineage: Bacteria > Bacillati > Cyanobacteriota > Cyanophyceae > Oscillatoriales > Microcoleaceae > Microcoleus > Microcoleus sp. N9_A1. Next base: position 16,641 of record NZ_JAUBRI010000005.1, on the reverse strand, counting down.
ATATTTTTCCTCACCCTGAATAAAGAAATCCTCAGTTTTGGGCGCAGCCACCACAGACGCACTCGGAACCTGAGCAGATATAGCAAAAACTGGGGTTGGTTGTGCGATCGCACTTATTGCAACTGCACCAATCAACGCGATCGTCCGTTTGTTAAAAATTTTCATTGATTTTACCTGGCAAGAAAATAGCTTTGAAATTAAACATACTCGCCTTTATACACTAATTGCAAGCGATCGACTGGGAGGAACTTCAAAGCTAGGTTCCTCGTACAAACTTCGCTCAGATGGAAGGACAAACGATTTGTCAGGTGTTAAACAGGCTATAGCGATTAGTAAGGCAGCAGTTTATTGAAGTCTCCTAAGAATGTTAATGGCTTTTGCATAATTATTTTTATCTCCTGGCTTCTGATATAAGTCTGCTGCTTTCTGAAAATCTTGAATCGCACCCGGCTTGTCTCCTAAGTCACGGCGGGCCAGTCCCCGGTTGTAGTAGGCATTAACATGGTTAGGCTCAATTCGCAAAGCTTGGTTGTAATCGGCTACAGCACCCTGCTTGTCTCCTAACTTAAAGCGGGCAAGTCCCCGGTTGTTGTAGGCTTGGGCATAGTTAGGATTAATTCGTAAAGCTTGGTTATAATCGGCTACCGCACCCTGCTTGTCTCCTAAGTCAGAGCGGGCAATTCCTCGGTTGTAGTAGGCTTTGGCATAGTTAGGATTAATTCGTAAAGCTTGGTTGTAATCGGCTACCGCACCCTGCTTGTCTCCTAATTTAGAGCGGGCAATTCCCCGGTTGTGGTAGGCTTGGGCATAGTTAGGATTAAGCGCAATTGCTTGAGTGTAAGCGGCTATAGCACCTTTATAATCTTTTTTTTGATACTTATCCTCACCCAGAATAAAAAAATCCTCAGCTTTCGTCCCTGCCGCCAAATCTGAGTTGGAAATCTTAGCAACGCTGTACTTTTGACTGTTGGTAAACTCTACAACTGTTAAGTCAACTTTTGGCAGTTTTTTCAAGGTAGCATCAGCATCACTCCCCTGCTTCAGGGTGAATAGCAAAGTCCTATTCGTACAAGTATCATCTTGATTAACAGCAGCGCACACCACGGGTTCTGCATTCATAATCCCAGTGCTAATATATTTGAGAGTACCACTGTTAAAAAAGCTCTCATTTCCCGCACGTCTGGGTTGACAAAAAAGTACATTTGTGGTAACAGAAATAACTAACCCTGTGACGCATCCAGTCAAAATTTTGAATTTCATAAATATATCCACATCTTTGATATATCTTGTCACAGCTCAGCTAAGTTCACAACCCAGAACTTATGCTGATTGCAAAGGCGATCGACTTTAGCAAACTGCTATCCTAAAGAGAGAAAACTAACACTGCCATCAATCTCAAAATGCTACTTGTTCCTACGGCTGAACCAATTCCGCTGGTGGCTGATGCAAACGGTGTGATTCGCGTTAGCAGAACCCGCGTCACCATAGATACACTCATTACCAGAAAGAATTGGTTTAAAGCCTCTCCCTGATCGGGAGAAATTAAAAGAAAACTATTCATTACTCCAATCCTCTTCCTTCTAGGTAGAGGTCGCACTCAACTGTCAACTGTCAACTGTCAACTGAATGAAAGCTTTTCTTGAAGGATGCACAGCAGAATAAATCAGGGAACAGTACCCGTCTCTTCAACTTTCCGATATTTATTTTGCGATCGGCTACTACTTGCGACACCAATCCGAAGTTAACGCTTATCTGATGGAACGTCAACGTCTTGCTGCAGAAGTTCATCAGGAAGCAGAAAGGCATTTTAACCCAGTTGGAATAGGCGATCGTCTATTAGCAAGACGTAACAAAAAAGGGTATTTTTATATGCTGCGATTCTTGGTAGACGAGAACTTTAAGAATCAGATTGTCTGAGGTATTCTGCGGCGGAATCCCGACGTTGATATTGTCCGCGTTCAAGATATGGGGTCGCTCGAAGCAGACGACCCAACTGTCTTAGAATGGGCAGCGCAGCAAGGGCGCGTGGTACTAATTCACGATGTAGCAACGATGACCAACTTCGCCTATGAGCGAATGCAAGCAGGTCTTGCAATGCCTGGGTTATTTGAAGTCAGTCGCCGTGTTTCCGTAGGTTTGGCGATCGAGGAAATTTTGCTAATAGCTGAGTGCAGTCGGGAAGGAGAATGGGAAGGGCAAGTGCGATTTTTACCTTTACGCTAACGAGCTTAGCAAACTATGTCAATACCGAAAAAAGGAACAAGAAAAATAATTGTTGATAGGGAGCCTTTCATCTGGCTAATCCGAAGACAAGCTACTAATACGCAAGCAGACTACGGTTGCGGAAATCTTCATGTTGGTGTCGAACACGCTGAAAAACGGGGTTCGGTTTTAGTTATCATCACCGATCGACCTCATCCTCAAGATAGGAGTACAACTAACTGTGAATTACCAGCAAAACCCTCTGATGTAGCACAATGGATACGGCAAGCGGTGCAACTCCGATGGCAGCCTGGGCGATCGGGAATCACTTTTAATGTGCAGATTGCAGGAGGACGTGCAGAAAAAATATATTAGAGCGGGGAGTGTCGATCGGCTATGCTGAAGACAGAAAATTAACACCACACTCAAACTCAAAATGCTAGTCGTTCCCAGCAGTTAATATTGATGTAGCACAAAAATATATATTTTACACCAACCACCACGATTCGGCTTTCGCCGAGGCTAAGCGATGTCTACCGAAAAATTAGTTAACTGGCTCGAATCGAACACCGAATTAGGCATATTATCCCGCGACATTTTACAGGCGATCGCCCTGGAAATGGAAATGGCAACTTTTCCCACGGGATTTCGAGTGGTAATCGAAGATACGCCCGTCACCAATCTCTACATCCTAGAAAGAGGACAAGCCGATCGCTACCGGCGCAAACAACCGGGCTTAATGTGGGGGAGTAGTTTGTTACCGGGGGCGATCGTCAATTTATCCGCCCTCCAGCGATCGCAACCGGCAGATAGTCGAATTATTGCCCGTACAGAATGTCAATTTTGGGTAATTAGTGCCTCACGCTGGCGCAGTTTGCTAGAAAGATATCCACGCATCACCGAAGCCTACGCTCAACGCTTGGCTGCGAAATTAGAGCAGCTAGAATCAGAAATCGCCTACGAAAGAGAGCGTCAAAACGCACTCCGCACCTATTTAGTACCAAGGGCGAAACGCGGAGTAATTGGAAATAGCCGTTATGCAGTGAAATTGCGCCAACAAATTCGCACAGCATCGAGTGACAATCGATCGGTATTAATCTCTGGCGAACCTGGTTTAGAAAAAGATAATTTAGCTGCTTTAATTCATTTCGGTTCCCACCGCCGCAACGAACCAGTTATTCAGATCAAAAGTGCCTTGCTTCAGGCTAATGGAGCGGAATTATTCGGGCGTTTGGGCGGCAAACCGGGATTGTTGGAATGGTTGGGCGAAGGGACGTTAATTTTCAATGACGTGCAAGAATTACCCGCTCAATTATGCCCCCAAATTCAGCAATTATTAACCGAGGGAACCTATACCCTAGTAGTCAGAGAAGGACAAATACCACCGCCACCGCGTTCTACTAATGCCCGCATTATTTTAATCTCAGAAATTGTGCAGCCCAAGCTAGATAAGCTGACACAACACAAGATTAAAGTCCCATCCTTGCGGGTGCGAAAAACAGATTTAGAGGCACAAGTCAACTATTATCTCAATATTCTTGGTCGCCAAAAGAAATTAGTCAAGCCCCAAGTCACACCGGAAGCAATTCGCCGCTTGCAAACCTACGATTTTCCAGGTAATTTACAGGAATTGCAGGGAATGGTCGATCGCGCTTTAGTTCAAGCCCAGGGAAGTCAGGTACTAACCGAAGAAGTATTTTGGGCCCAGGCGGCGAAAAAACAAAAATTTCGCCTGAATTTATTAAATATCTATCCTAAATTTAGGCAATTTTTACGGAGTGATTGGTATCCCGATCGCGTGAATTATTGGTTTACCAGTTGGGTATTTGCATTAGTAGTAATCATCCTATTTGTTGCTCCCCAAGATAGAGAGCATAATTTTGCTCTCAATATTTTTTGGGCGTGGTGGTGGCCGTTGATGTTATTATTATTCCCCCTCGTCGGGCGATTGTGGTGTGCCTTTTGCCCTTTTATGATTTATGGGGAAATCGTCCAAAAACTATCGCTAAAATTTTTCCCGCGAACTCTCAAAAAATGGCCGCGCCAATTAGCCGAAAAATGGGGTGGTTGGTTTCTATTCGGACTATTTACCCTAATCTTTCTCTGGGAAGAGTTGTGGAATTTAGAAAATACCGCCTATTTATCCAGTTGTTTGTTATTGCTAATTACGGCGGGCGCGGTAATTTTTTCGGTAATTTTTGAAAGGCGGCTTTGGTGTCGATATTTATGCCCCATCGGAGGGATGAATGGATTATTTGCTAAACTTTCAATCATCGAATTGCGCGCCCAACAAGGAACCTGCGCGGCGGAATGCACCACCTACCAATGCTATAAAGGCGGCCCGGGCTTGGGGGAAGGATTAACCACTAATGGATGTCCAATTTATTCCCATCCGGCCCAATTAACTGATAATAAAGATTGCGTCTTGTGCATGACTTGCTTAAAAGCTTGTCCCCATCGATCGGTAGAATTAAATGTGCGCCCTCCGGGAATCGAATTATGGACAACCCACGTTCCTCACAGTTATGAAGTTGCCTTGTTATTTCTCTTATTAGGCGGTATCTATCTCCATCGCTTACCGGAAATCGATAGTTTGTTGGGGCTAGGTATCAATTTAGAGCAATTTTTACCTCATTTAGGAATGTCGCTAGCGGTGTTAATTATCCCGCCGCTGATTCCGTTAGTAGCTTATGCCGTCATGCAGGCAATTTACCGATTGGGACAAGCAAAAACTATTCCATTTACAACCTATAAACCTCTCTCATTTGTCTCTCTTGCCTACGGATATCTCCCCCTAGTCTGGGGCGGTAGTTTGGCTCATTATTGGCGATTGGGTTTGCAGGAAGGCGGGCGAGTGCTTCCGGTAACTTTTGCCACTTTCGGACAAATTAGAGATGATTTGCCGAGTTTTGTAGGAGATCCAGCGGTGATTAGTTTTTTGCAAGGTTTTACTTTGATTGTCTCATTGTTGGTGACGATATTTGTGACTCAACAAATTGCTAAGCGATCGATTAAATCTTTGATTCCTCAGCATTTAGCGAGTTTGTGCCTCATGGTGAGTTTGTGGTATGCGATCGTAGGAAACTAATGTAAAATAAAACAAGGAGGATTTGCTATGACTTCACAACTTCAACAAGCGATCGATCTTGCTCAGTCACTGTCATTGACAGAACAGCTTGAACTACTCAAAACACTATCCGGTATTATCCAACGCACCCATTCTCTGGAAACTGAAGCTGCAACAACAGAAGAAGATACAGATTTTTCAGCAGCAAGCTTTCGCCAATCTTGGCAGCAAGCCATAACTGGACAAACATTACCCCTTTCTCAACTTTAGGAGGGTTTCGCACAACTTCTGAAGAACCAGATGCTTGAGTCTTTTTGTTATAATCCTATGAGTCGGCTGGACTAAAGTCCGCTCCAAGTTGCGGACTTTAGTCCGCACTACAAACTAATCTTAAATTCGTCAACCTACCAGACATGATGGGATGATTTTAAGATTTGCGGGCAGCATCGAAACTGTTAAAATAGTTACTTCAGCAGTGGGAATCATCATCTAAATTGGCAAGCGATTGTACTAATTTACGATCGCCAGCAACTCCCAAAATCGAATATCTAGTTTCGATGCCAACCTCCCGGTTCAACCTCCAAATTTAGCATTGTTTTGAAGTCAGCCAAATGGTTGAATATGTCCTTTTCCACATCGGTTTCTTTTTCTTTATTTTGGAGTTGGTGCTGCCACAGCTTTTGATCGAACGTTCCGACAACAAAATATTCGTTGCCGATCGCCTGCGGTGCAATTTTCTGCAAGCCCACCGTCAATTCTGCCTCCAATTCATCTTGATGCGCCATAATCAACTCGCATTTCGAGCAGTAGCGACAGGTTTTTCCCTGTATTATTGGCCCCACGCCCTTAATCGAGATAAACAAAGCAAATTTCCGCAGATGTGTCAGTTTTTGACACTTCGGACATTTGCTCAACCTGATATCGGGATACGGGTTGAGGATGAAGGAATATCGCGGTTTTAATTTGCCAATGTAAGTTTTAGCCTTATCCATTACAGTAAGCCACAGGAAAAATCAATGATTCAATTTTAGCCACAAGGCATTCGATCGCACATAATATGATGCAATTGATCCAATCTTTGTGGTTTTGTGCATGAGCGAGAATCTGCGAAATCGCCTGTGGGCAAGTGTTTTAGCTGTGGTTGCGTGAAAGCAAAAGCCCTTGGTTAGCTGTCATCGGGATAGTTATTTTGGGGGTTTACGGCGTGCTTCCCACACTGCAAACTGCTACTTTTGGGCGGGCGTAGGCGGCCTGTGGGGGCGTTTTTATTGTGCTGTCGATCAGCCCTTGCTATTTGAATTGAACCACAAAGGCTTTCGCTCGATCGAGCTTCTCGGGGTAGGCTTCCCGGCGATCGACCTTTTGAAAAACAAACCCACGTTCGATCCAGAAGCGTACCATAGCCTATTGCTTGCGATCTGATTTCTTCCGCCGACGGAAGCAAACATCCATCCGAATCGCTTGGCCGCGACAGCTAGGACACTTGGTCTCTTGAAGGCGCTTCGGCAGGAAAAGCACCTGTAGGGCGCGAGATTCGTGGTAGCGTGACTGATGGGTGCTAACTTATAATTGTGTTGCAGATCCAGGTGTAGGGGAGATAGTATTATAATTCTATTTACAGGTTCAAGTATACAAAAAGTCTCTTAAAAATACTTTATTAAACCTCTCAAAATTTTCTCGCGATCCTATGAGCGAATCCTCAACCAAACCAGCCAGAATTACCAAAGTTATCCCCGACAGCATCTGCGCCGAAATGGGATTTGAACCCGGAGACTCCATCGTCGCCGTTAACGGCCAAAAACCCCGCGACTTAATCGACTATCAATTTCTGTGCGCCGATGAATTTCTCGAACTAGAAGTTTTAGATACCAAAGGCAAAACTCACAAGTTAGAAATAGAAAAAGAGTATGACGAAGACTTGGGTGTGGAATTTGAAACCGCCCTCTTCGACGGACTAATTCAGTGTAACAACCGCTGCCCTTTTTGCTTTATTGACCAGCAACCTTCGGGAAAGCGCGAAACTCTTTATTTCAAAGATGATGACTATCGCCTCAGCTTTCTTTATGGCAGCTATCTCACTCTCACTAATTTGACTGAAAAAGAGTGGAACCGAATCGAACAAATGCGGCTTTCTCCTCTCTACGTTTCCGTGCACGCTACGGAACCGGATGTGCGAATTCGCTTGTTGAAAAATTTTCGGGCTGGGAAGATTCTCGAACAAATTAAATGGTTTCAAGAGCGCCGTTTGCAAATTCATGCTCAAGTTGTTGTTTGTCCGGGAATTAATGATGGCGAACATTTGGAACGGACTTTGTTAGATTTGGCAAAGTTTCATACCGGAAATATCCCGGCTGTGGCATCGGTGGCTGTGGTGCCGGTGGGTTTAACTCGCTTTCGCCCTGCGGCAGATGAATTAATTGCTGTAACTGCCGAAAAAGCGCGGGAAGTCATCGCGCAAGTGCAGAAAATTCAAGGGGTTTTGAGTCAGGGAAAAGGTGGCGGAAAAACTAAGAAAAAGAGTTCAAAATCGCGCTGTATTTGGCTGGCTGATGAGTGGTTTTTAATCGCTGGTTTAGATTTGCCGTCGGCGGCAGATTATGAGGATTATCCCCAAATTGGTAATGGTGTGGGTTCGATTCGCCAGTTTATTGGGCAGTTTGAAGCGGCTTTTGCTAAGCTGCAACCGCTGCCGGTTATTCCACCTCGTAGGTTGGTTTGGGTGGTGGGAAATGCTGTTGAAAAAGCTTTTGAGCCGATCGCACAACAACTCAACCAGATTCCAGGCTTGTCTGTCAATATGGCAGCACTCTCCAGCCGCTACTGGGGACAAACTATCACTGTCACGGGTTTGCTCACCGGGCAAGATTTGCTCGAAGCTTTGCAGGGGCGAGACTTGGGAGATGGCATCTTGCTGCCCTCGGTGATGCTAAAACAGGGTGAACCGCGTTTTCTCGATGATATGACCCTAGAACAGCTCGAAAACTCGCTCAAAACCCGGATTTTGCCGGTGAGTGGCGTAGAGGAACTAATCTCGGCGGCGATCGGTCTGGCAAATGCTGAAGTTCAATTGTAAATGTCGATCGAACATTCAAAAGTTAAGATGAGTAGGGTAATTGTGACTTGTAACCGTCGAGTTCAGGCTACAGACTAGAAACTTGAGACCTCAATCTTGCTCTAAAATTGTCTCTAGGATTGCAGAGTAATTAAAAAATTATGCGTGTTTTTCGTCAAATTATCGTAGTCGGAGTGGGCGCTGCAATTACTTTCAGCAACGCCGCACAGAGTGCTTCAGCACAGCCCCCGGCTCAATCTCTGGACAGTTCCCCCCGCTTCAATCAGCTCGAATTAGGGCAGAAGGTTCGATCGACCTCGAACAAAGCGCCAGAATCAGCCTCAGATCCCGAACAGTCGATCGCCCTTAACCCGCAAACCTCCGAGTCTCCGCAGCAAGGGGGAGCGAATATCGCATCAACTTCCGCAACCGGGCCCGAGCAAGCATCAAAGCCTCAACAGGCTGCTCCGGCTTCCCCATCAACTCTGTCTCAGGGCGGTTCCACACCACTAAGAGGTTTGGAACCGACAGAGGTTCAGCAGCCTTCCCCGAACCCTCCCAACAATGTTCCTGTGCCCAGTTCCCCGGTACCCATTCTCCGGGGCACTCCCAACGAAAGTTTCCCCCCTGTGCCTCCGAGGGGCATTTTAGATACCAAGCCTCCGACTTCCCTGGAACCCAACCCGAATCCGCTGCTGTTTCCGACAAAGCCGGAGGATGTCAGGATCGAGCAAACTGAGTCAATTACCTTGCAGCAAGCGATCGACCTCGCCCGCCGCAACAGCCAAGTTTTGCAAATCGCCGGACAGCAAGTGGAACAAAGCAGAGCCGCTTTGCGCGAACAGCAAGCTGCTCTTTATCCAGACCTGAATTTTCAAATGGACGCCAGCCGGTCTGTGAGTGCCGGCGGAGAACTCGGAATCCGGGCTGGACAGCGCCGCCTCAACGCTCTGGCTAACCGAACCGGGCAGCCCGCCGAGCAAGCCGGCACAAATTTCGGCAACAACAGTCTCAACAGCACTTTGCAGTTGAACTATGACATCGATTTGTTCGGAAGGCGGCGCGCTAACATCCGCGCGGCAGAGGAACAGGTGCGCCTTCGGGAACTGGATGTGGAACGCCAAGCCGAGGAACTGCGCTTCGACACTGCTGAGGCTTACTACACCTTGCAAAACGCGGACGGACAAGTTGCCATCCGCCAAGCTTCGGTCAGAAATGCCGAGCAAAGTTTGCGGGATGCCGAAGCCCTGGAACGGGCAGGGGTCGGAACCCGGTTTGCTGTGTTGCAGGCTCAGGCAAATTTGGCTAACGAACAGCAACAACTGTCATTGGCCCGTCGTGACCAGCGAGTGGCCCAGCGGCGTCTGGCTGAGATTTTGAATATCAGCCAGTCGGCGAACTTGACAGCGGCTGACCCGGTAGAGCAAGCCGCACCTTGGAGGCTGTCTTTGGAAGAAAGTATCGTGCAGGCTTTTAGGAATCGCCCCGAGTTGGAACAGCAGTTGGTACAGAGGGATATCAGCAATCAGCAGAGGCGATCGATTCAGGCGGGGCGTTTGCCTCAACTGAGTGTTGGGGGTAGTTACAACGTACTGGGACAAGACCCTGATAACCCCGATCCGTTTGCTGCTCGCGGCTGGGCCGATGGTTATTCGATCCGGGCGAGTCTGACTTGGAGTATCTTCGATGGGGGCGCGGCGAACGCCAGGGTAAAACAGCGGGATGCTGATATTACAATCGCCGAAAGTCGATTCGACCAACTCCGCAATCAGGTGCGCCGGGAAGTGGAACAAGCTTATTATGGCTTAGAGTCGAGTTTTGAGAATATCGAAACTTCTGAGGCGGGGGTTTTGCAATCAAGGGAAGCTCTGCGTTTGGCCAGACTGCGCTTTCAAGCTGGGGTGGGTACTCAGACGGATGTCATTCAGGCGGAAACTGATTTGACTAGGGCTGAGAGAAACCGATTGTCGGCAATTGTCACCTACAACCTGGGACTTTCGTCTATCCAGCGGGCTGTGAGCAATCTCCCGACGAATAACCTCTCGGATGCTCCTTGAGATTGAGTTGGGGCGATTTCCTACGGGATAGCTAGGTTTCACGACCTTTAATCACAAAGGCAATTAGACATCGGGTATTAAACGTCCGACACATTAGTTAATATTTTGTAATAGAGTTCCATGTCAACTGCGTTAAGGGATCGGCAATGGCCAATATCAAGTTTGTAAAGGAAAATCAGGAAGTCATCGCAGCAGACGGGGCCAATTTGAGGCTCAAAGCTCTAGAAAACCGCATCGATTTGTACACATTTTCGGGAAAGATGATGAATTGCGGGGGCATTGGTCAATGCGGCACCTGCATTGTGGAAATTGTCGAGGGCAGTGAAAATCTGTCGCCCCGCACTGACTTTGAGAACCGCAAGCTCAAGAAAAAGCCCGAAAACTATCGGTTGGCTTGTCAAGCTATGGTCAACGGCCAGGTGAGCGTGAAGACTAAACCTTAACTGCCGGTGGGCATGGGGCATAGGGCATGGGGTATAGGGCATGGGGCATAGGGCATAGGGCAGAAGGAAATAAAAATTCTTGGATTCTGAATTTTGATTTTTTTCCTATTCCACTGTCTACTACTGCCTTCTGCTGATGTACTTCTGTATTCGAGTTTGCCTTTTGCCTTTGAGTGATATCCTAGTTGTGTGTGTTTTTCTATTTTCCGATAGAGGCGAGCGTCTTCATGGAAGTTAACGATTTAGGGTTTGTGGCAACCATTCTGTTTGTATTGGTTCCCAGTGTTTTTCTAATCATTCTGTACATTCAAACTGCTAGCCGTCAAGGTAGAAAAGATTAGCAACTGCTGCTATTTCTGTCTGGCTTTGCTGCTTGCAAAAAAAAGCGCCAACAGCTTTTTGCTGAGGCGCTTTTTTTATTAACTGTTGAGTGTTAGCTGCTAACTCTTAACGATGAGATTCTAGCCGACTGTGCGGGCTAGCAAGACGGGACAGTTGGCATAAACTCGCACGTAGTCTGATAGCGAATTTCCCAGGAGTCGATCGATATCCACAAAGTTTTTGGCAACGTTGGGTCGCCGATCGGGGGAACCGATTACCAACAAGTCGGCATTCAAGTCGTCTGCAATCCGACAAATTTCTTCCCCTGGCTTGCCTGTAGCACTCACGCAGCGGTAGCTAACTCCCATTTGTTTGGTTAGTGCTACTGCCGGAGCTAATACGGGGTCTTTTTCAGCACTTCCTGTTAAATCTTCGCTGGCTTTTCCCGTCAAATCTTTGGTGACGTGTACTAAAATTATCTCTCCGCCGCTGACTTCTTTAACCAAAGATAGCGCAAGCTCTAATGACTGTTTGGCAGCTTCTGATTTGTCTACCGCCACCATGACGCGCTTGATTTTTTTGACGTAGATGTCGTCTTTTACTAACAACATCGGTCGGGATGTTAGCTGGAAAACGTACTGGCTGACAGAGTTTTCCAAAATCGATTGCAGCCGTCCGAGTCCCCGGGAACCCATAATTACTAAGTCGGATTGTTCTTCTTCTGCGACTTGGCAAACTGTGGTTTTCGGGTCTCCCTGTTTGAGCCGCGGGTTGACTTTGCTGGGATCTATTTTCAAAGACTGGACTGCTTGTGCTAAAATCTTGCCTCCTTCTTCCAATTTCTCGGCCATGCCATCGGATGTTACTTGGGGCGGCACGACGTGCAAGACGGTGACAGAGGTTTGTTGCAAGGAAGGGATGTCCATCAACATATTAAACATCTCTTCGCACAAGCCGCGACCGGCGACGGCTACTAAAATTTTTTCTATCATGGTTTTGGCGGTAAAAACAGTTGAGTTTTCTTGTGCGACGTTAAACTAGGGCGTTGGTACTCTAGCTAGTTAATGTCCAGCATAAGCCTGAACTTTGCTTTATGATTTGTAGAAATGTAGCGTTTTGGAACAATTTGTAACGTGTTAGAGAACGATCGAACTCAACCAGAACTCGCACCGGCTGGTGCTATTCAAAATCGGCGCGGGATGGACTCTGAGGGCTGGTTTGAATATTTGGTGCGAGTGTACCCTCACCATACTGACTACAGCGGTGTGGTTTGGCACGGGACTTATATTGCTTGGATGGAAGAAGCTAGGGTGGAAAGTTTGCGCTCTCTTGGCATCGAGTATGCAGACTGGGTGGCGCAGGGTTTGGAATTGCCAGTGGTGGAACTTTCGCTGCGCTACCACCGGGCTGTACAAATGGGTCAATCTGTGGCAGTCAGAACGCGGATCGCTGCTACCGAGGGCGTGAGGCTGCTTTGGGATTACGAAATTCGATCGGCTGATACTCAGGAGTTATATGTGACAGCACAGGTAACTTTGGTTGGTGTCGATCGTGACAAGGGCAAGATTATCCGGCAATTGCCGCCGGCACTAAAGGAGGCTTTGACAAGGCTTTCTGTTAAACCTTCAACCTAAGCTGCTGTTATAGCAGTTGACAGTTGACAGTTGACAGTTGACAGTTTTTAGACGGGCATCAAACCGTTGATGCTACAAGGATCAGGGATCTATTCATGAGCTTATTTCTGTCCTTACCGATGTGGCGGTTGCTATAACTATAAAAAATAGTTGGTACAGCCCTAGTAAGTAGAGTGCGTGACTTTTGAGTCACTCCCTTCGCCGCCCAAATATTATTTGTTCACGCACTCTACACAACTGCCTTATGCCTTCATTGGAACTTTTAATAATGTCAAGAAAACTGGGATTGCCAGAGCCAAATATTGAAATTCAGCGCAATGTTTTGGAAAAAACCGAGTTAAACTCTGCCTTAACAACTGAAGACAAAACTCTTGTTTCGGGAAAGCCAGACAGTTTAAAAAACGGTGAATTAGCTGACAGTCAAGGCAAAATTTGGGCGCTCGTTTCGCTGTCGGCGGCGCTGCTAGCGGTGTCGCTGGCTGCGATTTTTATTAGGTTGAGCGAACGGGAAATCAGCCCGAATGCTACTGTTTTTAACCGTTTGTGGATAGCAACTGTAGTATTTGGACTATGGAATGGTGCTGATGCTGCGCGCCGCCGAATGTCTGGGGCACAAGTTGAAGAGCGATCGAGCTACACTCTGCAGGATGTGATGCTGTTAACAGCGGTAGGCGTGGTTTCTTCTGCTTCTTTGGGTTTCTGGGCATGGTCACTGACTCAGACTAATGTCGCTAATTCTACTGTACTGCGAAACTTAACTCCTTTATTTACTACTTTGGGGGGATGGCTGCTGTTGGGGCGGCGCTTTGACAACAGGTTTTTGGTGGGACTGGCGGTGGCTTTGTCTGGTGCAATTGCGATCGGCATGGACGATTTGCAAACTGCAGGAGACACTCTTTTCGGCGACATAGCTGCTCTTTTATCAGCGATGTTTTATGCAGGAAATCTGCTGATTGCAGAACATTTGCGAACGAAGTTTCCGGCGACAACTATATTGATGTGGCGCTGTTTTATTGGCAGTATCTTGGTTTTGCCACTGGTTGTGCTGGCGGGCGATCGAGTTTTTCCTTATTCTTGGCAAGGATGGCTGGCTGTAATTGGTTTGGCGGTGATTTGTCAAGCTTTCGGTCAGGGACTGCTCATCCACAGTCTCGGTCGTTTGTCGTCGGGATTTGTCGCTCTTTTCCTGCTCCTAGAACCCGTGATTACTGCGATTATTGCCTGGGTGCTGTTTGCGGAAAGTTTGAGCTTGTTTAATTGGTTTGCTTTCTCCGTAGTTTTGGCGGGAATATATTTGGCAAAATCTAGCCGTTCTGCAGATAAAAAATAAAATACACAGGAAAAAAACTTAAATGGTTGCAACATCAATTGGCATAAATCGCTGGCATTATGACTTTAGTTTGCTGCCTCAATATTTGGAGGTAATGTTTGCTAAATTGCGGATCGCTGTGGTGTTCGGCGGCGACTGCGATCGCCCTGGTTCTGTGATTTACAAAACTCACAATCCCCGCGCTTGGAAGAGTTACGAAGTAGTCGCCCGTGAGATTGTTAAAGCCTTAGCAGAAATTGGCTTTCAGCAAGTCTTTGTCATGCCTGACGACATGAACTTGCCGGAACAACTCAAACAAAACAACATCCATTTAGTGTGGCTGAATACTGGCGGAGTCCAGGGCTACAATCCTGTTTGTCACACTCCCGCTTTGTTGGAAATGTTGGGAATGCCTTATGTCGGTCACAATCCTTTAAACAGTTCAACTTTAGATAACAAACACGCTTTTAAACGGGAACTGCAATCAGTCGGAATTAAAACCGCTCCGTTTATGAATTGGCATCCTTCTCAAGGGATTTTGCATCCTAATTTGCACGAGCGTTTTGCCATTGCTTTCGGGGATTATCCAGGGCCTTTTGTTGTTAAACCAGTATCCGGCCGCGCTTCGCTGCACGTTCATTTTGTAGACAAAATTGAGGGTTTGTCTCAGGCAGTTTCGGAAGTTCACCGAGACACTCACAATACTGCTTTAATTGAGAAGTATTTGCCGGGACGAGAATTTTGTGTAGCGGTTTGCGGCTATGTTACTTATGCTAAAGGCAGATTTGATAAAAATACAAAACCATTTGCTTTTTCGACAATCGAGCGGGTGCTAGAGTCTGACGAACGCATCTTTACTTCTATGGATAAAAAAGCGATTACGGCCGATCGAGGACGGTTGATGGGGAGCGAGGAACCGGAACTCAAACAAAAGTTAATTGAGTTAGCTAGAAAAATTTATTGGGAGTTTAGTTTGAATAGTTTGGTGCGGATTGATGTCCGAAGTGATGCTGATGGCTCGCTTTATGTTTTGGAAGCAAATCCGAAACCGGATCTGAAACATCCAGGGAAAAATGTGACGAGTTTGGTAGCTTTAGGTTTGGCGGAATACGGGATGAGTTATAACGATTTAATTTTTAGTTTATTGGCGGATAGGTTGGATTATTTGTTGACTCAGCATATCGAAATTATTCCTCATATTGTGGATTTGCTGCATTAATTGGGCTTGCAGGGTGCGGATGGCGCACCTTACCTGTAAACAAAAGGTATTTGTAAATAAATATAAATTGTTGAACCAAGTTAATACAGGCTTGCAAGTTGTGATAGCTTTGAGTAAGATAGCGATTTGTTGCTGTCCATTTTTTGGGCAAGCATCAAGATTACTCAATTTATATCAATTAGATAGAACAAATGGAAGCATTACTTTTATTAATAGGATTTGGAGGCGGGGCCTTAGTCTGCTGGCTAATTTTGAATAAGCGAAATTCGCGCAATTTGGTGCGGATGCATGGTTCGCAGGAGGCTATATCGAATTTGGCGGCTCAGTTGGATGCCAGAAATTCGGAATTGCGGCAAAAGGTGCAGAATGAAAATCAGCTAAATTCTGAATTGTCCCAGTTGCAAAATCGGTTGGAAACAGTGACTCGCGAGCAAGATTTTTTAAATAATCGAGTGTCGGAAATGGAAGAAGTTTTGGGAGGAATTGCCCAGGAGCGATCGCAAATTGATGCTCTGATTGCTGAGTTGCAGTTAGAAAATGCTCAACAAGCTGAGTCGCAGTTAGCAGAAGTGGCAGAACTTCAATATCAGTTAGAAGTTGCGGAGCAGGATCGATCGCAACTTAACGCTCAATTGCTGGAAATGCAAGCAGAGTTAGAGACGGTGGATGCAGAACGTTCTCAATTTCACGCTCTGCTGTCGGAATTTGAGAGTCAGTTGGAAACGGCTAGCCAAAGCAGGTTGCAGGTACAGTACCAGTTGTCGGAAATTCAAATTAAGTTCGATCGCTCGATTGAAGAGCGGCAGCAACTTCAGTCTCAACTGTCGGGTTTGCAAGCTCAACTGGAATTAGGCGTAGCAGAGCGATCGCCACTGCAATCCCAGTTAGAAACAGCTAACAGAGAGCGATCGTACCTTTACTCTCAAATATCGGAATTTCAAAGCCAAATCGATACAGCTAATCAGGCTCAAAATCAACTGCAATCTCAAGTAGCGGAATTAGAAAATCATTTAGAAATCGTTTATCAAGAACGTTTGCAGCTAAATTCGCAGCTATCAGAATTGCCAACAAACTCCCCAGCGGGCGATCGAGAATCTCCAGAACCTGAAGTAGAGCCTACTTGAGTAGAAATCAAAGGAAAGAAATCCTCAGTACAAACAGGAGAATATTTAGGCAATCGGACATCATATTTACTCCTAAATTCCTAACAATCGAGCGGGATTTACCTTCATCATTAAATCAATTTCAGGTTGAGAAATAGGGAGCATCCCATTAAGGAAGTAAGTATTTATACTTAGTTTAGAAACAGGTAAAATGTTAAAAAATCACACCTCAAG